>CAMIZG010000004.1 GCA_946403215.1 uncultured Bacteroidales bacterium
TTTATCGCCCATGCATGGTCGATACACTCAACAGGGAGATAAGGGATCGCCCATGCATGGTCGATACACTCAACAGGGAGATAAGGGATCGCCCATGTATGGTCGATGCACTCAGGTTAGTCGAGGCACTTGACGGTGAGTTTGACTTCGTCGGGTTGCCAGTCCGGATGGGTGGCGACGAAGGCGTCGGTGATGCCTTTCATCTCACGTGTGAGGGCGGAGGCATACTTGCGTGCCTGGTCTTGTGCGGCTTTCTTCTGACGCCAGCGTTGCGCATCTTCGTCCTTGTACCGGTGATGGTTGGACATGTCTATGACTTCGGTTCGTTGGAGTTGGAAGGTAAGGCCATCGGCCGTGAACTCGCCGCCGTTGGGAGCAAGCAGGAGAGCTTCAGCGGTTGCTTGGTCGGAGATAGTGGTGATGCGGGATTCCGCAGATTTGATGGATTGACGGAGGGTGTGGAGCTCGTGGAGAGCAGGATAATTATTCGTTTGCATAAGTCAGAAATTTAAGATTGATAATTGAAAATAGAAAGGAGTTTCTCGCGGGTGAGGGTGCCGGGGTCAGTGCCGGAGGTGCGGAGGTCGCGTAGGATGCGGGTACGGCGGCGGTTCTCGGCAGGGGTGACGTACTGGAGGTTGTCGGCAGAGAAGTCGAGGATGTTGCCGTTGAGATGGTCTATTTCTGCCTTTATTAGCACGGTAATACCTGTTGCGTCCTGTTTGACCTCAAACGTGGGACGAGGACCGAGCCAGGTGAGAGCCATGAGGATGTGGCAGTTGATGCAGCCGAAATGCCGCATGATCGGGTACTGGGTGCCGGAGATGCCGTTGGAGGAACGCCATTTCTTCCGGCGGACGGGTGAGAAGGATGGCTTAACCTCGTGCAACTGCCAGCCGTCATCGGTGAGGACGGCGTTGTGGACGGAAAAGAAGCGGCCGTCACGTGAGCAGTAGAGAGGCTTGTCGGTGGGGCACAGACGGACGATAGTGCCGTCCGTTAGTCGTAGTTGTTCTGGTAACATAAAAATGCATCGCACTCGGGGATGTTAACCGAAATGCGATGCGAAATTACGGAAAAATATTGAGAAAAGTGACCCAATATTTTGGAACGAAATCGTCAGGATGCATCAAACGGGCTGACTCATAAACTGATACGCGCGGTTGACGGTGCTCTTGCTGACGTCAAAAAAAAGTGAGACTTGCCACTGACTGAGGTTAGGATGATTGAGGTGGTAGGCGTAGATGGTCATCTGCAATGTGATTTGTACAGGAAGACCTAAACGATGGAGGATGCTCAACTCTCCAGATTCTTTTTTTTGAGCAGATAATTGTACATGTTCATTGTTGTTTGATTTTTGATTGGTTAAACAAAAAGCGACCCGCCTCACGGTGGGTCGTCTTCGAAAAATACTAAATGAAAAACTTAAATACAAAGGTCAGAAACCTTTGCTTTTCGTTTGTATGCGACAAGCATATATATGAGTGCCATAATCAGCAAGGGGATGAGTGCATCGCCTACGGGCGCGAACTGCGGGTTGGACGGGTCATAGCCGGATTCCCCACCGGTCCCCCCCGGACCACCTGCTCTGCGAATGCCGCGTCCTGTGGTAGAAGCAGAGCAGCTAACATCGTAAACCGAAGGACTATAGGCGCTTCCGGACGACATATAGGCCATGTTGTTGACCGAATGCATAGTGAATTCCGGTGCTTGTTTAGGACCTGAAAAAGGAGCGTAATCAAAGGCATAAGCATGGATGCCGATGCTGCAAAGCAGTATGATGATAAAGCGCCGCATATTACTTTCCTCCCAATAATAGTTTGACACTTCGGTTATCAGCGTGAAGGATGAACAATCCCTCTGTATAGTATCCGCTCATGCGCTGTGCGGCATCGCTGATGGAGCAGTTGCTGAACTGCGCAACAAGGATGCCTGCAACGGTATAGACAGCGATGTTCGTTTTCGGTTCGGAATTGACGATCTCCTCCCAGCCGGTAGTTGTGTCGTTAGCTGATGCGCCCGGGCGAATGACTCTGTATTTGTTTCTTGTGGCTTCGCTGGCGAGTATATAGCACTCGAATGGAAGAACAGTCCGGTAGGTGCCTACGTCCTCGCGCAACCAGGCTCCCTGACCGTAATCGCTTTCCAGCATATAGGCATCGCGTACTGTGCCGGAGGTCATTGAGTTATTGCCATAGACGTTGACTACCTCATTGGATGAAGGTGCGCTTCCGGCACTAAAGGACGGAATCGATTGTCCTGTCGATCCAAAGAAAGAGATGTACCTTCCGGAGAAATAGCTGTCATGCCATTGTATGATGTACGGGGTGTTGGCAGAAGGCAGGACACTGCTACTTGCCGGGTCAGTCCATTGCGTGTCAAATCCTGCAATAGCCAAATTGGTTGTTGTGGTCGGTGTGCGGATGATATAATGTCCGGTATAGTACTTGCCGCCGGTGCGCCAATAAGGCACGATGTCGTAATAGGCTTCGTCCTCCTCATCCCATACTTTGACGGCACTGACCGTGAACGGCAGGCAGAGGGTGTACCAATTATCCAGTTCATGCACTTTCATTCGGTACTCAATCGCTTTGGCAATCGTACCGCCGCCGTAGGACTCTACATCATCTCCTGTCGCCCGAGGGTCACCGGCTTTGTCGCCTGTGCGGTAGATAACGAAATTCGGATAGGTAACAGACATTGTCTTGTCGGTGATGTTCCAGATAAAGCGATAGGTACCGGCACCGGCGGTGGTAATGCCGCAGTAGTAAGACTTGTCCGTCGCAAATCCCCAATTATGGCTGTTGCCGTTGGTCATATAAAAGACTTGACCGTCGCCGTTCTTGTATTTCGTGTCATCTTTTGTATCTTTTACACTGAATTGATAGTTAGTATTCGCCGCCAGCGTAATATCCACATAACCAATAGTCTTGCCCCCTACTATGGAGATGTGATCGATTGTAAAGTAGGAGTATCCCCACTCCCCCACCTCGGGTTGTACTATCCAGCGATAGTCAAAGTTAGCACGTACTTCCTGACCGGAGGACAAACCGGAGCCGCGACCTGTAAGTGTTGTCGGGTTGTCCGTTGTACTGGAGAGCGTTATATCATCTCCGGAAACTTTTGTCCAACCACTGAACTTATATCCGTCATCCGCTATAGCGGTCAGTTCACGTGTAGTGGTTACACCACAAGTGGTTTCCGTATAAGTTACGCCACCGATCTCTATATGTCCGTTCCCATTATTGGAGAGGGTAACGGAGGTGGAGTTCTCAGTAAACTTAGCGAAGACATTATCATCACTTGTCACGTTACTATGCTCCCACGGATCATTCGTGCTAAATGGATTGCCTGAGTAGGCATTGGAAGAATACCATCCGGCAAACGTGTAACCTGTAGCAGGACTCGGTGTATAGGTAATTGTTCCTCCGTGAGCGACATATTGACCATTGACAATAGCATAATGATTACCGTTCTCGGTAGTTTGAGCAGAAACCGTACCGCCGGTATTCTCACCATGGGTCACAGAACTCGTGTTGTCAATCCCTGCGTGTCCCCACCCCAAGTTCATCAAGTGGGAACTCGGACCGCTAACAGAGACGGTTGGATAATATGCATCACCGTCTTGCCTGATGGCAGAAATAGTAAAGGTATAATCACCATGACCGGTAGTAGGAAGCAAGACGTCATGATCTTGATTTGCGAACTCCCATGAATTATTTCCTATATATTGACCGGCAGGGTAATGACCGAGATTCTTGTTACTTTGGCGGTCATGCACATTGAAACGAAAAGTAGTATTCGGATCTAACGTACACGTGCTGGTTAAATTGACAGGAGATGTAGTGTTAACCGTAAAATCCTTTGTGTAAGTGGTCCACCCGGGCATACCTCCTGTTGCTCCACCTCCTTCATAAATCTCACCGACCAAGCAGTAACGTGGCTCGAAGACAGCAGTCAGGGTACCGTTCTGGGAAGCTGTGATTTGCACCGTATTATTATTACCTGTTCCTCCATAAGGGCCTACATGTTCACTATATCGCCACTCCTTGAATATATAAGCAGGGCTGGATGGCGTAGCTGTAAGAAGCGCCGTAGGCGTCACATATTTGACTTTGGTCGGCGACGGGCTAACTGTACCTGCGCCAGCAGGGGAGATGTTGATGGTCAAATCATATTCATGCTCCGTCCACATGGCATAAAGGGTAGTCTCAGTACCGCCGTGAATCCAATGTTTGGAAGCATCGGTATAATCGGCAACAGATGCAATCCACTGACCATTAGCGTCAATAACCTGTGTGCCGGTCGCTACATCATTTACATCGTCATAACCTGTATAAAAACCTCCAAAGTCATAGTGCGTCTTTTGCGGAACGGAAGTTAGGTCTGTTAAGACTCCTGAATTGAAGGCAACGTCTTGATAGGTTGGCACTACAGCGGTCGTGGCACTGAGGTCATCCAACTGGATTCGGACGGTGAAAGTACGCCACCCCCACGAGCCATCATGCTTCATGTATTTACCATAACCTTCTGAGTTGGTCAAATTGTCTGTCTGATTGCCGTTGTTGTTATTGGGCAAACTATTTGCGTAATCGCCTGGAGCAAAGTAGTAATATTTCTCGCCGCTGATGGTTATGTAGTTGAACATTTCCGTACCCGGCCAAGTTGTACCGGCAATGCCGCTGGCACTATTCCATAGATGAAGGTACTTATGAGTCCAATCGTTATATCCATACATGTAGCAATAATCAACGTTAGGGTGCGAAACAGTTGGGTATGTTACGGAAATCACATGTGTGCTCTTGTTATATGCAAACGTGTACGTTCCTGCGCCGGCTGTAGTCATGCGGATGTCGTAATCCGATGTGCTTTGGTTTAAAGTATAATTGGATATATTGCTCGTCCACACATGGTTATCCAAGGTGTAGCGGGTTGCACCGTCCCGAATACAGAACTGATAGGTTGAATGAGCAGACAAGGTTACCGAATACGTACCATTATTACCGGAAAATGAAAATGCTTGCGTATGTGGGTTATTCACATTAACTAGGCC
This sequence comes from uncultured Bacteroidales bacterium, assembly GCA_946403215.1. Classification (GTDB taxonomy): domain Bacteria; phylum Bacteroidota; class Bacteroidia; order Bacteroidales; family Paludibacteraceae; genus Colicola. The sequence goes on from CAMIZG010000004.1 coordinate 5,054, forward strand.
GTCAATACAAACACCCGGCACCCAACGTATGGCTCCTCCGGAATCTGCCCACCTATATTTGTCCATTCCATTATCATTGTCAGCCTCATCCTTAATTTTAAATCTGTTATTTGAGCCTATACCATTATAGTCATGGGTCTTGGTCCACCATGTACCTTCGCTTCCGCATCTGAAAAAGCAGATGTTTGTCCAACCGTCATCAATGTCGCAATACGCCAAGTCAGTTTGTCCAGCCACAGCAGACATGGTATAATCCTGATCGCCGGTATTACCTCCCCAGCAGTGCACTTTTGCAAAGCCTGCACCACTATTTAGATTGGTGAAGTCTTTCCACCAACTTACTGCCGAATAATCGAAATATATTCGTCTTGTTCCTGCCCACACATTTCCTACTCCCATAGTCAACAGGCACAAAGCGACGAGTGATGTGCGGAAAAGAGATTTTACGTTAACTTTGTTTTTCATTGTATTCGCGTGTTTTCTGTTTATAGTAACCTTACGGGAAACCAATCCCGTAAGGCCTGGGAGGGCGATTCATCGCCCAAGAATAGTCGATAAATTATCGAATCTCAGCGCCGAGTGCATTGAACAGCACGCCGTTCTTTTCGATAACGAGCTGGCCGTTCACGATGCGCTTAACTGCCTTGGCAGCAGCGTTGGTGTTCTCAACTGCGGTAGGATCCTTAGCAGGGAACGTAACCACCAGATCCTTGCTTGCGTAGGTCCATGTGAAGGTGTAGTCGCCCGTTACGTCAGCCACGAACTCGAAGTTCCTGCCGTCGTTCACGAGGTTCACATCATCTGCATGATTCCAGTCACGGAGAATACGGTACATGGTGTCGCCTTCGCCGTTCAGACTCATGTACGCGCCATCTACCCATACTTTGATCTCATAGGTATTGGCAGCCAGCGTGAGCTTAACAGCAGCGGTAAGCCCGTCATTGGCCGGAGTCATGGTGTTGGTGGCGTTCGCGCCCCACATATCTTCACCGTAGTTACCTACGAGTGCAACGGTAGGAAGAATCACTTCGCCATACTTCATCCACTCACCGGTTTCCCAGCCGGTAAGACGGAAGCAGTCTTTGCCTTCGGGAATAGTCTGGTCAGCGGTTTTGTTCCACAGGTTATCAGTTTCCCAAGGAATAGACTCGCTTTCACCTTGTGCGCGAACGAAAAGCAGACTGTTGTTGTCATCGGGAATCTCGGCGAAGAACGCATTATCATCGCCTTCAACAGCTGCCAGCTTGGCATCACCATCAGCGGCACCGCCCCATGAATGAACAAAGAACACTGCACCAAACGACTTCCAATCGTCATTGGGGATCAAGTAAATCTTTTTAGCTGACAGGCTCACTACAGCCATCAGCGCTACGAAAAGAGTGAATAACTTTCTCATAATCTGAAATTTTAGAGGGTTAATATAATATGTTGTTATTTTTTGGGTACAATCTTTACTGCATAACCACCACCGGCTGCGGTGAAGAGCTTGAGTTTCGTCTTGTTGGTAACGGTCTTCTGCTCGATGACATACGCCTGCGGGTTGGTCTTGTAGTGCGCTGTCTTGTCATCGCGGTAGATAGTGGCCGTGAACTTGCCTGCGGGCAGGAACGAGAGGTCGAGCACCGAGGTGCGTGGGTCATAACCGTTGGTTGAACCGACGAACCAAGCATCCGTATCTTTCTGCTTGCGTGCAACGGTCAGATACTCGTATGGTTCAGCCTCCAGATACCATACAGTGTCCCAAACGACCGGCACATCGATGATGAACTGGAATGCATCGCGGAAGCGCTCGTAGTTCTCCGGCACATCAGCTGCCATCTGCAGGGGCGAGTACATCGTCACGTAGAGCGAGAGCTGGTTGCAGAGCGTGGTGTTGCACCACGAGGTGCTGTTGGGGTTGAACTTGCTGATGTCGTTCTCGAAGATACCCGGTGTATAGTCCATCGGTCCGCCTATGAGTCGCGTGAATGGCAGCATAGTTGTGTGGTTGGGTGCGCTTCCTCCGAACGCCTGGTACTCGGTACCTTGTGCCGACTCGTTGCCGATGAGGTTAGGCCAGGTGCGGCAGATGCCCGTCGGACGTACAGCCTCGTGACCGTTGACCATAATCTTGTATTTAGCCGCTTTCTCTACGCAGTACTGGTAGTGGTTGTTCATCCACTGCGAGTAGTGGTGCTCACCACGCGGAAGGAGGTTGCCTACATATCCCGACTTGACGGCAGGGTACTCGTACTTGTTCATGAACTGGTAGGCGGTGTCCAGCCAGCGCTCGTAGTTACGGATGGCACCCGAGGTCTCATGGTGCATAATCATCTTTACGCCCTTACTTTTGGCGTACTGGTGAATACCCTCGACATCAAAGTCCGGGTACGGGGTAACAAAGTCATATACGAAGTCTTTCTCGTTGCCGAACCAGTCCTCCCAGCCTATGTTCCAGCCCTCGACCAGCACGCCGTCGAAGCCGTACTTGGCTGCGAAATCAATATATCGCTTCACGTTGGCGGTGTTGGCACCGTGGCGGCCGTGAGGTTTGGCTTTGCTGTAGTCGGTTACACCGATGTGGATGGACGGGAAGTCCCAGGTGTACGACCAGTCGGCACTACCGGCAATCATCTCCCACCATACGCCTACGTACTTCATCGGCTTGATCCATGAGGTGTCCTCAATCTTGCAAGGCTCGTTCAGGTTGAGTACGATGCGCGAGGCAAGAATGTCCTTCGCCGTCTCGCCCACCATGATCACACGCCACGGACTGGTGGCATCGGTCTGGATGTGCCCTTTCGAACCGTCGATGTCCGGCGTGAGCCACGAGGTGAAGACCATATTCTTGTCATCCAGGTTCAGGTGCATACAGCTGTAGTTGAGCAGAGCGGCCTCGTGGATGTTCAGCCACTTGCCGCTGTTCGTTTTCAGCAGTACGGGTGTCTGCACACCGGTAGTGGAGAAATTGGTGGTGGAGAGGTTCGCCTTGCTGGTTTTCTCCTGAATGCCGCGTATCTCGCTCAGACGGCAGCGCGTGTATTCGTACTCCTGCGTGTCGTAGTCGCCTGGAATCCAATAGGCGGTGATGTCACCCGGCATCACAAACTCCGTGTGCTCTTCCTCAATGACGAAGTAGTTGAGGTTCTTCTGCTGCGGGAAGATGTAGCGGAAACCGAGGCCGTCGTCATACAGGCGGAACTGAATCTGAATATAGCGGTCTTTCTCCGGTTGCTTGAGCGTGATAAGCATCTCGTGATAACTGTCATGAATCCTGCGCTCCTCGCCCCAAACCGGCTCCCACCAGCTGTCGCGGATGTACCGCTCGCTGCCGGTCATCACAAAGCCGTTCATCAGGCCGTTGGTGCTACTCTCGATCTCCTTCTCCTCCTTGTAGTCATTGAAATCACCACGGGAGTGCTCGCCACGGAGCGCGATGCCAAGGTGCGACGGACGGATAACGGTGTCGCCTTTGCACAGCAGCCAATATACAGGACGGCCGTCCTGCACATCGAAGTACGCTGTAAGGTTCAGCGATGGAGACTCAACTTTCTCGATGGCGCTTAACGGACAAAAGAACGCTGCGCTCAAAGACAAAAGGCAAAAGACTAAAATGTATTTCTTCATAATTCTATGATTTTTCTAGTTGTATAGTTGAATAGCCGTCTAGTTGGCTAGTTTATTATTTCTCGATGACCAACATCGTCCAGTATTGCAGGGCGGGTAGGGTGAGGGTGAGTGTGCCGCCGTTGTACGACCATTCGGGCTCAACGGTTGCACCTTGCTGCCAGTCGGGGGAAGCCACCCATACGCGGCTGGGTCGCGATTGTACGGCAAGGGATATAGGCACATTGGTCAGCAGTTCTTGCGCGGGCTGGTCGCCATTGGTGTCGCACCAGTCGAGGTGCGTGGCACCACGGTAGGACAGCAGGTGGATCACATCGCGGTTGCCAACCTGACGACCGACGGTAGCCACCTGATTTTTGACAGGTGCCCACTGATTGAATGTGCATGCGCCATTCGTGCAGGTCACATCCACGCCGAACCAGTCGCTGTTGACGCCTCCGGCAGGAACGTCGGGACGGAGCAGCTCTTCATACGCCACGACGAAGTCGTAGTAATGGATCATGGCGCGTTGGAGCTGCTCTGTCATCGACAGGTTGTTCATCGGGAAGTACTCATGGCACAACATATGTTCGCCCATCTGTAGGATGGTGCCTCCCCAAGCGGATGCCGCTGCGGTAGCCATCAGTACACCCGGGGTGTTGAATGTGCCGCTACCCTGCAGCGCCAAGTCGTAATCCATATAGGCGGCGAGCACGGTCTGCTTGCCGTTAGACCACTCGGCATTCTCGGTGATGATGTCCGAGAAGACCTTATATCCTTCAGTGTCGCTATGCTGCCATACCTCGCTGTAGCAGAAATCTGTTGCCGATGGCGCGATTTGTCCGTACTGTCCGTACTGCCATACGGCGTTCATCACCAGCCGTTTGTCGGGGCGCGCGGTCTTCTCGCCTGCAATGAACGAACCGAAGTCCGACCATACAACTATCTCATTGCCGCTGTAGTCATAAACTGTGGCAGGTCGCGGACCTAACTGGTCGATCTGCCAACCGTCGAAGTCAAAGACAGAGTAGACCTCGTCGTTGCGTTGACGCAGGTAATCGCGCCAGCCCTGACTATGCAGGTTGGCCAGATAGATATTACTCTTGAACGGCTCACCTAAGGTGTGGGTGTCCGGCTGCGAGTGCTGCTGATCGGTGTACATCAGCCATTCGGGGCTCACGCCATCCGCCGCATAATCCTCCAGACAACCGTAGCCAAGGTTGTAGAACAGGGTCAGCATCCCGCGTTGGTGCGCGCCGCTGATGTAATCCTGTATGGTTTTCTTGTAGCAGTTGCGCGTCAATATATCCTTCCACTCGTCCATCGGGTTGGCAGCACTGCCTGCCAGCGGATGATGGTGCTTCCAGTGCCAGTCCTGGAACTGCACGTAGTTGATGTGGTAGCGGCTAAGCTTATCCAGTACTGCATTGATCTGCGCGTCAGACATATTACTGAACGACGAGAGGAATCCGTTACGCGGGAAGCGGCTGGGTTCGGAGCTGACATCGATGCCGATAGAGGCAATCACGTTGTCCTGACCGTTGTCAGTCACGAACAGCTCTGCCATATATCCGCGGAAATCCTCGTTAGGCGTCTGCCAAGTCCAGGTCTGTGCATTGACGGTTTGCTGGCTGAGCACCTGCCCCAGATGTTTATAACGAACCTTAACGGTTTGCTCCGGCAGGTTCTTCAGATTGAAGGTAACTACATCGCCCGGACGGTACGCCGCTTTGTCCGTACCCAACGGGTTAGCTACGGCGTTAGCAACCTCGGCCTGCGAGGTGACGGTGATCGTGAGCCGGTCGAGGTGCACGTCAATGGCGTATTCGCCGGTGGCAGGAATCTGCCACTTGTAGTCGTAATAATCATTGTCTGAATTACGCAGATGCATCTTGGTCGGGTCATCCCAGTCACGCACATAGCACGGATACCAGTCATAGGTGTTGGTTAAAAGCTTGAACTCTCCCTGGTTGAGTGTTCCCGTCCAGGTGAAGTGCTCCGCATCATTGGCATCGGCGTTCATCGGGGTGGCGTTCTCTATATACCAGCCGCCCGGCGTAGCATCACCAATCATGTAGATGGGAGCAGGTTGGATAGAGATAGTCAGATCGCGGATGTTCGCATCCACCGTATAGCGTCCCGCCTTGGTGATCGTCCATTTATGATCAGGATAATCGGCATCGACCTCGCGGTAGTGCATCTTGGTCGGGTCTTCCCAATCGCGCACAAAGCACGGAAGCCATGCCGTGTTGGATGTCAGCAGCTTGAACTCTCCCTGATTGAGCACGCCTGACCAGATAAAACGATCGGCATCGCTATTGTCCTGGCGCATCCGCGTGGCGTTCTCAATGAACCAGCCGCCCGGCGTAGCGTCACCGATCATGTACAAGGCATCGGTCGGGTCGGGAACATGGATGTCCACAAAGATGATGCTGTCTATATCGCTGATCTGCGCGCTGTAAGCAGCCGTGTTGCCCTGCATGACACGCAGTTCCGTCCGCGTGCCTGCATATAAGGTGGTCAGAAGAGCAAGAACTGCCAATATGATGAATACCTTTTTCATTGCTTGATAAATTTAACGATTTCCGCGCCTACCTGTAAGATGTAGTTTCCTACTTGCAAATCGTTCACATCCACTATCGCCGTACTTCCTATGGCTGTTGCCGAGAGGAGCATCTGACCTTGCAGCGAATAGACACGTATAACTTGTTCGTCATCCAGCCCCTGAATGATCAGTTGCGATTGTGTCGGGTTAGGATAAACCTGAATAACCGTAACTGACGGCTGAACCGTTTCGGTTGGAGTATCCTGTCGATCTGCAAAAATGATTTTCCGCGTCTCATGTACAGATTTGCATCCCAACCGCACTCCCTGCTTGTCGTACAGACAGGCAGCGTTATCCTCAAACCGGATTTTCCCGATACATTGCACCGCATAGCTGAGTTCTGCTCCGGCTAAAGGCTCAATCACCAGATGGGATTCGGCGCATACAAACACCGACCATAAGAGTCCTACTATGGTTAACAATCTTTTCACTTCTCAACGACAATCATCGTCCAATACTGCAATGCAGGCACTGTTATGTTCAGTGTGCCACTCTCGTAGCTCCATTCGGGCTCGATGGCTGCACCCTGCTGCCAATCGGGGGTGGCTACCCATACGCGAGCAGGCTTGCTGCCGACCTCAAGCGAAACAGGTATATTCGTCAGCATGCTCTGCGCAGCCTGGTCGCCATCGCTGTCGCACCAGTCAAGGTGCGTGGCGTTGCGATAAGAGAGCAGGTGGATCACATCGCGGCTACCGACATGACGGCCAACAGTAGCAATCTGATCCTTGACGGGGCCCCACTGGTTGAAAGTGCATGCGCCATCCTTACCGGTCACATCCACGCCGAACCAGTCGGTGTTGACGCCGCCAGCAGGAGCATCGGGACGGAGCAGGTTCTCGTAGGCGACGGCAAAGTCGTAGTAACGGATCATCGCGCGCTTGAGCTGGCCTGTCATACTCAGGTTGTCGTCGGGGAAATACTCATGGCATAGCATGTGCTCGCCCATCTGCAGGATAGTGCCGCCCCAGGCGGATGCTGCTGCGGTAGCCATGATGATACCCGGGGTGTTGAAGTAGCCGCGACCTTTGAGCCCGAGGTCGTAGTTCAGATATGCAGCGAGCACGGTCTGCTTGCCGCCAGACCAACGGGCATTGTCGGTGATGATGTTCGAAAAGACGGAGTAACCATTGGTGTTGCTGTGCTCCCAGACCTCGGTATAGAGGAAATCTACCGGAGCGGTAGCAATCTGTTCCTGCTGTCCGTACTGCCCTACAGCGTTCATGACGATGCGCTTGGAGGGCTGGGCGGCTTTCTCGTTAGCAATGAACGAACCGAAGGCAGCCTGTACGTCAATGTTTCTGCCTTCATAATCATATACGGCGGTAGGTCGAGCCCCTAACTGATCAATCTGCCAGCCGTCAAAGTTAAAAGTTGAATAAACCTCATCATTGCGTTGACGGAGATAGTCGCGCCAGCCCTGGTCATGCATGTTCGCCAGATAGATAGCACTCTTGAAGGGCGAACCAAGAGGGTGGTTGTCGATGTTCTGGTGCAACCGGTCGGTGTACATCAGCCACTCACGGCTGACATCATCGGTGGCAAAATCCTCCAGACAGCCGTAACCAAGGTTGTAGAACAGGGTCAGCATGCCGCGCTCGTGTGCACCGTCGATGTATGCCTGTACGGTTGAGCGGTAGCAGTTGCGGGAGATGATGTCCGTCCACACATCCATCGGCTGCGTAGCACTGCCTGCCAGCGGATGATGGTGCTTCCAGTGCCAGTCCTGGAACTGCACATAATTAATATGATAGCGGTTAAGGTCGCCTAATATGGCGTTGATCTCTTTTTGCGACATACTGCCGTACGACGAGAGGAATCCGTTTCTGGGGAAGCGGCTCGGCTCGGAGCTGACGTCAATACCTACGGAAGCAATCACACTATCCTTGCCGCCGATGGTGGCGTGCAGCTCAGCCATATATCCTTGGAAATCCTCGGTAGGCGGCTGCCACGTCCATGACTGTGCACTGACGGCCGACTGACTGAGCACTTCGCCCAGATGGGTGTAGCGCACCTGTACAGCCTGCTCAGGCATACTGTTCAGACTAAACTTCACTACTTCACCGGGCTTGTATGCAGCCTTGTCGGTACTTAGCAGATTGGGGATATAACTCTCACCATAGGTGATAGGGTCATTCTCCGGACTGATTATGTTACATGCCCATAGGAGCAGGGAACAAAGAACAAGGACGAAAGACATTATGCTATTTTTCATAATTTCGTGAAGGATATTTTGGTGTTTTTAATATCAATGCGAATGTTCCATGTGCCGGTTTCGGGTATGCGCCACTTGTTGTCGGGATCACCGCTGTGGATGTCATATGTGCCGTCCTCTGTGGGTGCGCAATCGGCAGTAGGAGCGTAGATCATCTCACCCGACCAATCATGTTTGATCTCCGTGGGGAACTTGATCTCTCCGGCAAAGAGCTTACCGTTGTAGGTGAAGATGTCGGGTTCGGGGTGACTCATTTCGGTCACAGCGTCCCAACTCCAACCTCCCGGTGTGGCGTCGCCGATCATATATATATGGCTGTATGTCTCTTCTACCGGCGGTTCGCTATGCGCTGTGATGGCAATAGTCAACTCCTCGGTATCCACATCAATGGTGTAGTTACCCGTATATGGAATCGCCCACTTGTAGTCCGGATAATCCTCCTCCGTCTCGCGGTAGTGCATCTTGGTCGGATCATCCTCGTCACGCACATAGCAGGGCAGCCATTCTTCGGTGGACAGAAGGATCTTGAACTCACCTTTGTTCATCGGTCCGCTCCAGGTGTAGCGGGACGGATGGTCGGTATCCACCGTCATGCTGATTGCACGGCTCGGATCCCAGCCGTTAGGCGTGGCGTCGCCTACGAGGTAGAGAGGTATGACGGGTGCAGCCCGCTTGATAACGATAGGTACAACGGGGGAAACCTGCTCGTCGCCCGTCATGAGCACTTTGGCGCGTACACGCAGCTCAAACGCGTAGTACTGATCGTCCTGCATCAGCGGGAAGAAGTCGCTCAATGTGTCTGCCAGTTCGATGTGCGAAAGTGCCAAGGTACGATCCATGGTGCGCCCTATCTCAAAGTGCATCCCACCGGCAAAACCGTTGCCCGCCTCGTCCAGATCAATGGTGTAGGCGATTGCTGAGCCTGTGCCGTTGTTCGTGCCAGCCGTCCATGTGAGTTGCAGTGCGGTCACCCCTCCAAGATGGGGTGCGCAGCTCACGGTGTCCGCCGATGCGGTGAGCACCAGCTTGGTGTCACGCTCCGGTTCGACCACCGGTTTCTCGCATGAGCTGAACAGAACAGCTATGATTGCTGTGAAAAAAAGTATTCGTTTCATTGTCTTGTATTTTTCGTGATATCGTGATTACGTAATGACGTGATGACGATGCTATTTACCATCCTGGATTCTGGGTTAACAGTTCATTCGCCTCAATCTCCTGCATCGGAATCGGGAAGAGCAGGTGCTTGGTTGTGGCAGCCGTCTTGCCGATGGAGTGCAGGAAGTTGAGCGCGTAGTTGTTCGGGTAGCGCAGCATGTCAAACCAGCGGTGTCCCTCAAAGGCAAGTTCGATACGCCGCTCGTGGATGATCTTATCACGCATCTGTGCTTGCGACAGTCCTTCAACTTGTGCCCGATTGGTCAGTCCGGCACGTTTGCGCACAAGATAGAGCGGTGCTTCGGCCTCAATGGTACGTCCCAGTTCGTTGAGCGCCTCTGCCTCCATGAGCAGCACATCAGCGTAGCGGGTGACAACCCAGTTCTGGTCGCTGGTGTTGTAGTCGGGCGACTGCGCCTTGGTGAGCAGGAACTTACGGACGTTATAGCCTGTTGTGGACCATGTGCCGCTGTACGTATAACCATCAAAGGTCGGGCAACCGGTGTAGAAGATCGTCTTGTCCTTACGGAGGTCACCCGGCTCGTATTGTCCCACAAACTCCGTGGTGGGTTGGTTCCAGCCGTAGCAGCCTGCCGCCATGCCGGAGTTACGCGGACCCTGGTAGGTGCTGATCCAGGATGACTGGTTCTCGTTCGACCAGAAATCCTTGTTCGTCTTGCCGTAGTACTGCACCTCGAAGATCGACTCCACGCCGTTCTGCTTGGCGGGGTTGAAGTTGTCAGAGTAGTTGGCAGCCAACTGGTAGCCCATAGCCGTTATCTCGCGGCACAGACGCACCACCTCTTCGTAGCGCGAGGCGTCAGGCCGGTAGGTGAGATACACGCGTGCCAGTTCGGCCATGGCGGCTTCCTTGGTAGCACGACCTATATCCTTGCTGCCGTACTTGCTGCGCTGGGGCAGCAGAGCGATGGCCTGATTCAGATCGTCGGTGATCAGATCATAGATCTCTTCGACCGAAGCACGCTTCATTTTCAACTCGCTGTCGGCTGTGAGCGGCTGGGTAGGCATCGGTACGCCGCCGAACAGACGCACCAATATAAAGTAGTAGTGCGCGCGCAGGAAATGCGCTTCGCCCAGCAGGCGGTTCTTCATCTCGTTGTCTATATTCATCTGCGGCACATTGGCAAGCACGAAGTTGCAGCGCAGGATTCCCGGCGACGGTCCGCGCCAGAGGTCAAGGGCGGCGAAGTTGTCGGAGGTGGCGATGTAGTTGGCCATCTCTACGGTCTCCAATCCGTCCGTACCGCCACCGGCACCTACTACGCTCTCGCCGGCAATAATATCCAGCGTCCAGATACGCATGTTATAGAGCTTAGGCCACTGCAGCGGCTGATAGCAAGCGTTGACAGCTGCTATGGCATCGGCCTCGGTCACGAATCCGTTGGTCGTATCTACCGAATCCCAAGGCTTGCGCTCCAGGAAGTTGCAGGAGGAGAGCAGCATCATCAGAATGATGATATTTGAAATCTTAAATCCTAAATTTGAAATATTTTTCATATCTGTTCCTCCTCGTTAGAATGTTATGTTCAGTCCGAAAGTGAAGTTACGCGTCATCGGATAAACGTTGCTGTCTATACCACTTCCGCCCACCTCGGGGTCAAGTCCTGTATAGCGTGTGAGCGTGTACAGGTTCTGGCCGGAGATGGAGAAGCGCACCTCATCCATCAGGGCTTTCTTGGTCAACTCCTTGGGCAGGGTGTAACCGATGGTTATACTCTTCAGTCGGAGGTAGTCACCCGGCTCCAGGAATCGGTCGCTGGTGCGGTTGTTCTTGTTCGGGTCGCTGAACACGGCACGCGGCATCGTTGTGGAGGGGTTCTCCGGACGCCAGCGGTCGAGTACCGTAGTCATCTGGTTCTGTGCCACGCTCATCGCCTCCAGCGTTGCGCGGTTGCCGTTGTAGATCTTGTTGCCGGCTGCACCTTGCAGATACACCTCTACATCCACGCCGTAGAACTCAAAACGGTTGTTCATTGAGAACGTCCAGGATGGGGTAGGAGTGCCTAAGATGGTGCGGTCATCCTCGTTGATCACGCCGTCGTTGTTCAGATCCTTGAACCGTATATCACCCGGCTGGGTGCTGGTGTACTTGTCGCTACCGATGGTCTGCACGGCGTGGTTGTCAATCTCCTCCTGCGATTGGAAGATGCCGTCGGTCACATAACCGTAGAACGCTGCTACCGGGTAGCCGACCTTATGCACGTTGCAGTCGAAGTACATCGGCACATCGTCGTTGAGCGAGAGGATGCGGTTGTGGTTGTAGGCGAAGTTCAGCGCCGTGGTCCACGTGAAGTTCTTCTTCTTGATGTTCATCGTGTTCAGACTGACCTCTATACCCATGTTCCGCATGCGGCCTGCATTGATATTTGGCACAGCCTCGTCGGAGTAACCGCTGCTGATAGGCACGGACATCGGCACCAACATGTCGTTCGTGTTCTTGATATATCCGTCAATGGTGACGTTCAGATGCTGGTCGAGCAGCGACATATCCACGCCGACGTTATATTGCTCCACCGTCTCCCAACGTACATTGGGGTTAGGCAGTACCCAAGGTGCCAGACCTGCTACCTGTGTGCCGCCGAACACGTACTGCACGGTCTGCAACTGGCTGGCGTAAGCGTAGTTGCCTACACTTGCCTGGTTACCTGTCAGACCGTAACCGGCACGGAGCTTGAGGTCGCTGAGCGCAAACGATTTCTCAAACCAACTCTCCTCACTCATGCGCCATGCGGCTGCCACCGAGGGGAAGAAACCCCAGCGGTTCTTCTTCGAGAAGCGGCTCGATCCGTCGGCACGGAACGTAGCGGTGAGCAGATAGCGGTTGTCGTAGCCGTAGGTGACACGTCCCATGAACGAGAGCAGTGCCCAGTCACTCTTGTTGCCGCCCAGCGTGGGTTCCAGCAATCCGTTGCTGAGCTGCTTGGCTTCTTCTGAGATGAATCCCTGCACTGCTCCGCTCATATATTCGTAACTGTTCGCCTGCATGGACGAACCGATCATGGCTGTGAACGAATGCTTCTGATCGAAGGTCTTGACGAACGAAAGGGTGTTGTCCCATAGCCATGTTATACTTTTGTCAAACGAGTGGCTGACCTGCGATTCGGGTTGCGCGATAGGTTTCCAGTCATAAGCAGGCGACCAGCCTTCGGTGTCCCAGTACATGACCTGCATACCGAAGGTCGTCTTGAAGATGATCCAATCCACAGGCTTGATCTCTGCATAGATATTTCCCAACAGGTTATAACCTTTGGTTGTACTGCTGTTCTCGTTCATCTTGCCAATCGGGTTGGTTATATCGCCTACGTACATTGCCAAGCCTTCAGGTCCTGCCCATGTGCCATCCTCATTCTTTATTGCTTGCGTGGGTAGCGCGCGCATAGTGTTCTGGATGCTGTATTCGCCCGAGGACTTGATGTCGTGGTTCAGACTCAGCTTATGCCCGAAGCGCAGCCAGTCGAAGAGTTGCGTGTCGTGGTTGAACTGTAGGGTAATACGCTTGTAGTCAGTGGTCTTGATGATACCTTTCTGGTCAAAATATGCGCCGGACACGTAGAAGTTCGACTTCTGCGTACCGCCCGAATAGTTGAGGCTGTAGTTCTGCGTAGGAGCGAACTGCCAGAGCTCGGACATCCAGTCTGTGCCAGTGCCCAAGGCGGTGGGATCAGCATAACCGGTGTATTGCGGTTGGCCTGCAGCAGCCATCATTTCGTTATGCAGCGAGGCAAACTGATAGGCTTTCAGCAGAGGCAGAGTGCGTTGTATCTGGTCAAATCCGAACGAGCCTTTCAGATTGATGTGTCCCTTCTCGTTGTCGCCTTTCTTGGTGGTGATGATCACAACGCCGTATGCACCACGTGAACCGTAGATGGCCGTGGCGGAGGCATCTTTGAGCACATCGATACTTGCCACGTCGTCCATGTTGATCATGTTCAGCGGCACATCGGTTGGCACACCGTCAATCACAATCAACGGCTGCGAGTTGTTGATACTACCCACACCGCGGATGTTCAGGCTTACGTTACTGCCCGGAGCACCCGAACCCGTCACTTGCAATCCCGCGGCACGCCCCTCCAAGGCTGCACCGAGCGAGGGAGCAGGCGTCTTCTGCAGGTCTTTGTCGTTCACCTGGGCTATACTGCCGGTCAGGTCGCTCTTCTTCTGCACGCCGTAACCGACCACTACGACCTCTTCCAGCAGTTCCGAACTCTCACGCATCACAATACGCAGTTCGGACTTGCCGTCAGCCTGCACAGTCTGGGCATCATAACCCATATAACTGATCTGCAACACAACGGGAGGTTGGACATCCAATTCGAAATTGCCGTCGAAATCCGTTATGGTGCCCTGGGTGGTACCTTCCACCATCACATTCACACCTATCAGCGGTTCACCGGTTGGATCCACAATAACGCCTCTAACCTGCGCACCAACTGTCAGCACCGACAGCAAAGAGAGCAATACAGAAGCGGTTAATCTGTTCATGATACTAGGATATTTGAGTGTTAAACATTTCATAGCGTTATGCAAAATTCGATGCAAAGTTACTGCTTTTTTTCCGAATATGCAATGCGTGCGTATGAAAAAGTAGTGATTATTTAGATAACAAAAATCGCATATTGTTGATTTTGTGCAATATGCGTTATCGTATGAAGGAATAAAAAAGTAGTAACTTACAGGTTACAAAACGGCTACTTTTTCCTCGAAATGCTCTCTGTCACCTCGTGCAAGGTTGCGCATGCGAGTGCGTGAATTATATATGGTGGATAGCGAGTAGCGCAGGAAGTCGGCAATCTGCTTGCTATCCGTGATGCCCAACCGGATGAGAGCCAGCACACGAAGATCGGTGTTCAGCCGCTCGCCCGGTTTGATACGCAGTTCGGCTTCCGGAACAAGCAGCTCGTGCACTTGATCCACAAAGTTCGGGAAGATGTGCAAGAATGCTTCGTCAAAGTCATGGTAGAACATTTCCAGCTGTTCTTGAGTAAAACTCTTCGAATTGAGTACAGCCTCCAGCTTGTCGTATTTCTGGTTGTTGGCGAGCACACGCAGCTGCTTGCGCCAATTGTCGAAGCGGTCAATAAGCAGAGACGTCATCTCCATGTAGCGGCCGACGTACATGGTCTTGATCTGATTACTCTCAAGCAGTTGGCTGTTACTTTGCGCCAGACGGTCGTTAAGTGCCGCCAACTGATGCCGTTTCCTGCTGACATAGAAGAGAAAACCTACCAGCATAGCAAAGATTACCAACACGCTCGTAAAAAGACTCATCATCAGGATGTGATGTTGCCGCATGTGGCGTAGGTAGGCACCGTCAATGACTGGATAGAGTTCGCTCGTCTCTATCGAACGCACACGTTCGCTACCCGACGTGGCATCTTGCACAGCACACTGCATGTAGCGAAATGCCCGCTCTACATCGCCCCGCTCATATAATAGCACAGCCAATTCACGCAGAGCTATATATTCACGGATGGCGTTTTGCAAATCAGCAATAGACGCAATAATCAGATAGTGCTCCGCCTGATGGTTGTTCCCCATCTTCCTGTATATTTGTGCGCGCGTGAATGCAAATACGGGTTCTTCATACTGCCCTTCCACAGGATTGGCCTGTTCGTATGCCTGTAGTACGTGCAAGGCACTGTCGTATAACTGTTGCTCGTACAGGTAATCCGCGCGCACCAGCTCGTGCAGGAACGAGCCTGCCGGATGAACAGCCATCATCTGCTCACGGTACTGCTGCGTGACGGCTGTGTAGGCCTGACGCTCACGTTCGGTGATGGCAAAGTCGCGCATCAGTCCGGACAAGGTGCGCTGCAAATGGCTGTAGTACGGTTCCAATACAGGGTCAAGAGGGCGAGCCAGAGCCGAATCCATATAAAGGATTGTCTCGTGGTACATACCGCTGCGCATCAGCACCTCCGCATAGTTCAGCAATGACACCTGCCGTTCAAACGGATCATGTGCCATGTCCAGACGAAGTTCGGTGTAGCGTTGCTGCGAATCGAGGTTGTATGAACGGTAGGTCTCCACCAGACGACCATATATCTCGAACCGCTCGTAGTGTGGCAATGTATCGGAGAGTAAACTGCGCAACGAGTCCGCTGCCCGCTCACGCGAAAGATGGTAGATGGTGCGCTCGGCTATGCATTGGTCTAACTCCTCAAGCAGCGCGTCATCGCCACTCAGCGGTCTGTGACACGCCGGCAACAGCAGCAGTAAGGATATAATTACATATATGTATGGCGAGGTGGTTCGCATGGCAGTCTATCAAGAATGGGCTGCGTAATGGGCGTTAGTCGAAGTAGTCGATGCGCATGGCGCGGCGGACCTCTTGCATGGTCTGCTCGCCGACACGGCGGGCTTCGGCGGTGCCGCGCTCAAGGATGGCACGCACCTCGGGCAGACGCTGCTCCCACTCGGCGCGGCGCTCACGGATGGGTTCAAGCATCTCTTGCATGATCTTCAGCAGGAACATCTTGCACTTCATGTCACCCAGACCACCACGCGTGTAGTGATCTTTCAGTTCCTGCAAGTTCTGATATTCAGGCCAGTACTTTTGGAAGTGCTCATCGCGGCAGAACGCGTCAAGATAGGTAAACACGGCATTTCCCTCAAGATGTCCCGGATCGCTTACCTTCAGGTGCGTCGGGTCGGTGTACATCGACTTGATCTTCTTCTCTACCTCTTCAGCGCTGTCGCTCAGGTAAATGCAGTTACCCAGACTCTTGCTCATCTTTGCCTTGCCGTCAGTACCCGGCAGACGCATGCACACCGCATTGTCCGGCAGCAGGATCTGCGCCTCTTCAAATACCTCGCCATATACGCTGTTGAAGCGACGGACGATCTCGTTCGTCAATTCAATCATCGGCTTCTGATCCTCGCCTACCGGTACTACTGTGCCGTGGAACAACGTAATATCCGCTGCCTGCGAAACAGGGTAGCAGAAGAACCCGAGGGGGATGTTTGCCTCAAAGTTACGCATCTTGATCTCCGTCTTCACGGTGGGGTTGCGCTGTACGCGACTCACGCTCACCAGGTTCATGTAGTAGAACGCCAGTTCAGCCAGCTGCGGCACTCCGCTTTGGATGAAAATGGTTACCTTCTTCGGATCCAATCCTGCAGCAAGGTAATCCAATGCTACATTCAGAATATTCTCGCGTATCTTACCGGGGTTATCCGCATTGTCTGTTAATGCCTGTGCATCGGCTATCATGATGTATATCTTGTCGAACTCGCCGGTGTTCTGCAGTTCAACGCGGCGACGCAGCGAACCTACGTAGTGCCCTATATGCAACTTGCCGGTAGGGCGGTCGCCTGTTAATATGATTTTAGACATAAATCGTTATGTTGTTAAAATGGTCGCTTGGCGACGTTAAATAATTACTAGATAGCACGGATGACGTCAACGACTGGGGATTTGGCGAGACCGATGATCTCACAGTCGAGTGATGCCAGATGCTTCTTCAGCGTTTGCAGTGCCTCAAGCATGTTATCCGCCTGCACGAGGATGCTCACTGCCTTGCGGGTCTCCTTATCGTTCTCAACGGTGATAAGCTCCACGCGTGCCTTGTACCAATACTCGCCGTCGGGGGCAGGGATAAGGTCGTAGTACTGCACCTTCTTGCAGCTCGGCACCTCGCAATCGCCTTGGAATATAAATGGTTTGATAACTTCCATCACACGCTCCTCGACATCGGCACATGTGAATCCTTCCACCAGATAGGTCTCTTTTACCTTACCCGGGTTGTCCTCACCCGTCTGGCGGCTGTAGTGTACTTTTAGTTCGTAAAATAGCATATATTTTTATATTGACGATTTAGCGATTGACTATTGATTGTCGATTGGCTTGTTTGTCAATTGTCAATCAATAATTCATTGTATCTTGCCGCCAGCGAGTCGTATGCTTGGCGGATATTTGCCGGCACAGGTTCAGCCGGCGGCGAATCCAACGTGAGCGGATTAACCGGCGTGCCGTTCTTCCATACGCGGAAGTCCAGGTGCGGCCCTGTGCTTGCGCCTGTTGATCCCACGTACCCGATCACGTCACCTTGCTTGACGTACTTACCCACCTGCAAGCCCTTGGCGTACTTCGACAGATGCAGGTAGCCTGTCTCGTAGGTGCTATTGTGGCGGATCTTGATTGTGTTACCTCCTCCGCCCTTGTAGGCGCGGAAAGTGACCACACCGTCGCCCAATGCCACCACCGGAGTACCTGCAGGTGCCGCGTAGTCCACGCCGGTGTGCGGACGAACCACGTGGTAAACGGGGTGCTTGCGCGCATAACTGAAAGTCGAAGATATACGCTTATAGTTCAGCGGCGCCTTCAGAAAGGTCTTCCTCAGGCTGTTGCCCTGCTCGTCGTAATAGTTGTGGATTTTGCTCAGGTCAATGGAGTCAGTCATGTAGGGCTGCAGACCCGCCGCGTCGGCGTAATAAGCCGGTAACCAGCGCTTGCCGTGGTAGAAGTGCGCGGCATAGATACGACCTATCCCCACACGCGTGGTGTCAATGTACTGCTCATCATATAGCACCCGCACGCTATCGCCGGGCTGCAGGGCAAAGAAGTTGATTGTCCATGCGTAGATCTCCGATAGCTCCAGCGCTAACTCAATGGGCAGGTTCTTGCTCGCGATGGATTGCCACAGCGAGGAACTGATCACAAACTCTGCTTTCCGGCGCTCAATGTTCATAGGCAGCGTGTCGCGCCATATATACAGACTATCCAGCAGCGAGGCGATCAGCGTCTCGCGGCGGTTAAGCTTGTAGGCGTAGTAGCAGAGGGCTGTATCGTTGCGGAAAGCGTAATACCGTCCACCCTCGCGGATGGAGGCCAACTCGGGGTGTTGCTTGAGTAGCGGTTGCATGGCGCGCCATTGGACGGAACTCAGTCCGTGGCGGGTCAAAATGCCCGACAGGGTCTCACCTGCCTGAACACGGCAGGTATCTACCTGATAGTTGTCAATAGCAATTCCATATACGCACCGTGGCGCAACCGTCTCTGTCACCGTCTCCTCCGCCTCTGAGCATTGCTTCATAGGCTTGCTGCCGCAAGCCGCCATTAGGCTCACCGCTGCAATAAGTACCAGTATCTTGAAACTATTAACTCTCAACTCTCAACGACACTAAACTTTCTTAGGATACTTGCGAACCCAGGAGGAGAGCTTGAGACGAACCACGCCCAGCAGTGCTTCGGAGAAGATGCCTCCCGACATCTTGCTTGTTCCTAGTACGCGGTTGACAAAGATGATCGGCACCTCTTTCACCGTAAAGCCGCACATGATAGCCGTGAACTTCATCTCAATCTGGAAGGCGTAACCCTTGAAGCGAATCTTGTCCAGCTCAATGGTCTCCAGCACCTGACGCCTATAGCCCACGAACCCGGCGGTGGTGTCATGCACATCAATACCTAATACCGTGCGCACATATTTCGATGCAAAGTACGACATCAGCACGCGTCCCATGGGCCAGTTCACGACATTCACGCCCGTCACATAACGGCTGCCGATGGCTACGTCTGCGCCACCGTCTGACAACTGCTCATACAACTTGACAAGATCATTGGGGTTATGCGAGAAGTCGGCATCCATCTCGAATATGTAGTCGTACTTATGCTCAATAGCCCATTTGAAGCCTGCTATATACGCCGTACCCAGCCCCTGCTTTCCCTGGCGTTCTACGATGAACAGGCGCTCTTTCTCTCCGCCGGCTATCATCTTCTTTACGATGGCTGCGGTGCCATCGGGCGAACCATCGTCAATCACCAGCACATGAAACTCCACAGACAGCGCAAACACTGCGCGGATGATGGCCTCAATGTTCTCCTTCTCGTTATACGTGGGAATGATTACTAATCGTGACATGGATTATTATCTTTTTGGCAGCCAGGTTTGGCTGCTGAATTACATCTTCAGTTCAAACACCGCACTGGGCGATGTGCGCTCCAGCACGCTCAGATTCAAGTCACGCCCGGGCACCACGCCTATCTCCATCAGGTAGTCGCTGATGGTGTCGTAGGCTACTTTCGGATCGTTGTTCTCCTGACTTAGGTGGCACAGGAAGATATTCTTCATCCCATAATGGTAGTTGCGCTCAAGCAGTTCGCCGCAAGTGACGTTCGACTGATGTCCGCGGGGCGAGAGAATACGTTGCTTCAGATAGGTCGGGTAGGGACCATTGAGCAGCAGCTGTTCGTCGTGGTTGGCTTCGATGATAATATGGTTGGCAGTACGCAGGTACTCCTCCATCTCTGCATTCGGTTCGCCGCAGTCGGTGGCGATCATAAAGCGCTGATGCATGAAGTCAATCACATACCCCACGCACTCTGTCGAGTCGTGCGAGATACCGAAGGTGTTGATTGTCATCTCTCCCAGTTGCCACGGCTCACCTTTGGTGTAGAACCGCCGTGCGGAACGAAGCTTCTGCGTTACACCGTAGTTGCGGTCTATGCCCTCGTGAATCAATCTGGTGGCGTAGATAGGCAGATGCACGCGCTCGCCCAATGTGCCTACGGCACGTATGTGGTCGGCGTGATCATGGGTGATGAGCACACCCATTATGTTCTTGAAGTCCAGATTCATCTCCTTGAGGTACTTGTGTATAGTACGCGCCGAGATGCCGGCATCTATCAGAACGCCGCGCTCAGCCGTCCCGAAGTAGTAGCAGTTGCCGCTACTTCCGCTACCAAATGACCTCAATATAAGTTTTTGTTCGTCCATGCTTTGTATCAGCCGAACCTGGCTGATGGTTTATCTGCGCCTTGCTTGTTGTTTAGCCTGCTCGCGTGCCTGCTTGAGTTGCTCTTGCTGCATCTTCTGCAGTCGGGCCATCAATCCGGATTGTGGCTTGGCAGCACCGGCTTTCTTCTTGGCGTTCTCCTCCATCTGCCTGAGCAGCGCCTCGTCATCCGTTGTCCAACGGAAGATCATTGTCTGCAGGATTGAGAAGAACAGCGCCAGCAGGTAGTAGTAACTCAAACCTGCAGCATAGTCATTGAAGATAAAGAAGAACATTAGTGGCATAAGGTACATCATCCACTTCATCATCTTAGCCGAAGGATCATTGCCCGAAGCTTGCGTTTGCATGGTGATATACGTATAAGCTACGTTCACAAGTGTGAACAGGATACAGAACAGCGACAGGTGGTCGCCGATGCCCCAGATAGGCGTGCTCCAGGAGATGATGGAGTCGTAGGTTGACAGGTCATCCGCCCAGAGGAACGACTTGCCGCGAAGCTCAATGGCAGTCGGGAAGAACCAGAACATAGCCATCACTACTGGCATCTGCAGCAACATAGGCAGACAGCCAGACATCGGACTCACGCCTGCTTTCTGGTACAACGCCATTGTTGCCTGCTGACGCTCTTGCATCTTCTCCGGCGGGAACTTGGCATTGATCTCGTCAATCTGAGGCTTCAGTACGCGCATCTTAGCTGTTGACTGATAACTCTTGAATACGAATGGCAGGATAATCAGTTTGATGACGATTGTCATCAGCAGAATAATCAGACCTATATGCAGCCCCCATGAGGTGAACAGGTCAAACATCGGGATCACCAGTATCACGTTCACCCACGATACGATCTTCCACCCCAGCGGAACGAGTGATTTCAGGTGCAGACGCTGCTCTTTAGGCAGATTTTCGTCGTAAGCTTTTAGCGTGTTGTAGTGGTTCGGACCGGTGTAGTAACGCAGATGTATAGGCTCGCGCAAATCGAAGTTCAGCGCCGTGGTCGTGTTATACTCCTTGATGTATCCCGAGTACTTGTTCTGTGGCTCCGACTCCAACTCCGACGAACTGAAACCGTCATCGTTAATCAGCACCGTTGAGAAGAACTGATCTTTGTATGCTATCCAGCGCAAGCGTCCGGCTTCCTTCTTCCTGTCGGCTTTGTTCTCGTTCAAGTTGTCAATGCCGCCGCCCAGATCCATATACTGCAACTGTGCGTAGCGCTCCTCGAACTTGCGACCTTTCTCCTGCTGCGGCACCCGCTGACGCCATTGCATCTCTATCGTGCTTACGTTCTGTGCCAGCACTTGCTCCATCCGGTGAGGAACGATGTCAAAGCCGAACATATACTCGTCCTGCGGCAGCGTATATACAAAATCCATATACGCATCGTCCACGCCTGTCTTCAGACGCATGGTCAGCACCGAGTCAGACTTGATTGGCTCAAAGTACAGGTTCTGTGTGGAGATGATACGGTTGTTCGCTGTGATGAGCGTAAATGCCAGGTTCGACTCGTCACCCGTAAACAGATGCAGGGCATTCACCGTATCGCCGTACGCCTTGTACTCCTTCAGCTCTGCGCGGTACAGACGACCTCCGCGAGTGCTGAATGTCAGTCTCACCTTCTCGTTCTCCAAGGTGGCAAAATCCTCGTTGCCCTGTGCCGATACGGCAAAATCACCATAAGCAGCCTGCAGACGCCCCTGCAAGTCCTCGACATCCTTGCTTTCGTCATACGGCTTCGGACTTTCGGCAGTTTCGGCACTAATCGCTTCCGATATCATGGTGGCCTCGTGCTCCATCTGACGTGCTAAGGCAATACTGTCATTCAGCCGCTGACGCTCTGCCAACTCCTCTTTCGAGGGGCGGTTCAGCATCGAGAAGCCGACAATGATTCCGGCAATCAACAAAAATCCTATCCAAGTATTCTTATCCATTATTTATAGTATTTTCGAGGTTTATCTTCTTTCTGTGCGCTACGCAAATAAATGCGCTCATGCATCCATAGACAAAAAACGTGCAAATATACAAAAAATAATTGAAATTTCCAAATTTTAGATGGATTATTTGTTCTTTTTTTGTATATTGTAAACTCGTGGCGCAAGTTCCGTATATTGCCTATGGTAATAATGAGTATAGAAAGCAGGCTAACAGGCACAAAAAAAGGAGTCCGAAAACTCCTTTTTGCGGTGCCGACGAGACTCGAACTCGCGACCTCCGGCGTGACAGGCCGATATTCTAACCAACTGAACTACAGCACCGTGGTTGTGTGGGCGTTTACGGATTCGAACCGCAGACCCTCTGCTTGTAAGGCAGATGCTCTAAACCAGCTGAGCTAAACGCCCGATGCGTTACGTTTGTGAAGAACACTTGCTTTAACGCGAAAGCGAATGCAAAGGTAACACATTTTTTTCAATTATGCAAATATTTTGTAAAAAAAGCACGAAATATTTGCTTTTTTCATATTATTTTTGTAACTTTGCTTGTCAAAACGATATATCTGACATCTAAATCATATGATAACTTTCATCATTGCACTTATTGCGCTTGTAGTAGGTTATGTGCTGTATGGCACATTTGTTGAAAAGGTGTTCGGCATCGATGAGAAAGCCGAGACACCTGCAATCACCAAGAACGACGGTGTGGACTATGTGCCGATGTCCGGCTGGCGGATCTTTCTCGTCCAGTTTCTGAACATAGCGGGCCTGGGCCCGATTTTCGGAGCAATCATGGGCATCTTCTTCGGTCCCGCTGCTTTCCTGTGGATCGTTTTTGGTACGATCTTTGCAGGCGGCGTGCATGACTACCTCAGCGGCATGCTCTCCCTGCGTAAGGGGGGCGCTTCGCTGCCGGAGATAGTAGGTAGCGAATTAGGTACGGGTGTACGCGTGTTCATGCGCGTACTATCATTAGTATTGCTATTGTTGCTCACCACCACGTTCCTCTCCGGTCCTGCTACTCTGCTGCAGGGCTTGGCACCGCTCACAACGATGCCTTTCCAGGGACGAGCACTACCTATTGTGTGGGTGCTGATTATTTTCGGTTACTATGCGTTGGCTACTGTGCTGCCGGTGGATAAGCTGATCGGACGGTTCTATCCGATCTTCGGCGCAATGCTGCTGTTCATGGGTGTGGGCATAGCTATTGTCATGCTCACGCAGCACGCCGGTGCGATGCCAGAACTCACCGACGGACTATACAACCGCAAGGCCGATGGGCTGCCGATCTTCCCCATGATGTTCGTAAGCATTGCTTGCGGGGCTATCTCGGGTTTCCATGGTACGCAGTCGCCAATCATGTCACGTTGCCTAACCAACGAGCGTCAAGGCCGCTGGATATTCTATGGCGCGATGGTTGCTGAAGGTATCCTTGCTCTCATCTGGGCGGCAGCAGCAGGTACATTCTTTGCTGACCCTGAAAACGGGCTTGACGGTATAAGCGGTCTCCATGCGTTTGCATCCCAATACGATAAAGGTACGAATATGCCTGCGCTGATAGTGGATACTGTTTCCCGCTCGTGGCTGGGTACGGTAGGTGGTATATTGGCTATCATCGGTGTGATAGCCGCGCCTATCACCTCCGGTGACACAGCATTGCGTTCGGCACGACTCATCGTTGCCGACTTTATGCACATTGACCAGAAACCTCGAATGAAGCGCCTCATGATCGCCCTGCCTCTGTTCTGCTGTGTGTTTGCATTGGTTTTCGTTAATTTTGATATAGTGTGGCGTTACTTCTCGTGGACGAACCAGACCTTGGCTGTGTTCACACTGTGGGCAGGTACCGTGTGGCTGTCTAAGAACGGACGCAAGTACGGCTACCTCATAGCGCTTATACCTGCTTTATTCATGACCATGGTCAGCACCAGTTATATACTGATTGCACCGGAGGGCTTCCATCTGCCCGTGGCGTATCGTTGGATTGGTTACGTCGTAGCCGCAGTGGTCACAGTGAGTCTGCTGCTCATATTTGCCCAATGGGCACGGAAATACAACAAATAAATAAAATCAGTGGCTGCAATTCGCGGCCACTGATTTTATAATGTAGTTGGATAAGTTGCTCGTCAGTTGGCGTAGGAGTGCAGACCACCGAGCAGATACGATACGCCGAAATAGGTGAACAGTACGAACAGGAACGCTACAATGCTGAATATGTGGTACAGTACTTGTACTTTCTGTTTTTCCACTTTCAGTTTGGCGCTGATCAGCGGCCAATGCATTAGTAGGGCATACACGAGCATGGTGATGAGTGCCCAGGTCTCTTTGGGATCCCAACCCCAGTACCGTCCCCACGACATATTCGCCCACACAGCGCCGATGAAGATGCCTGCCGTCAGGCAGAACTCGGCGGGGTAGAGCAGCACGTGCGACAGGTGCATCAGTCGCTCGCGTTTGCTGTGTGCGCATAGGCCGATGATGCCATTGATCATGATGATGGCAAACAGCGTGTAGGCGAGCATGATGACTGACACATGGATGCCCAGTAGCGGTGTTTGCAGTACAGGCTCCAACGGCGGTTTTGGGGTTACGACCTTGGTCATGACTATAGCCATCACAACAACAGCTACTCCTAAGCCGGCCATCAGCCAGGTGTGTTGTTTGCTGATGAAGGCGCGGAACAAGGAGTGCTTCTGAAAGAAGAACCCGATCATCGCCACCAGCAGCAAGGCGTAGCCTGCGTAGGTGATGCCTGTCCCCCAGGGATCGTAGTTATAGGTCAGCACCACGCCTCGTTCGTCGCTGTCGTAGTCCGACTGACAGAAGCGATAGCCGTGGTACTTGAGCGGTTTATTCATCTGCACAACTCCCTCATCAATCGTCATTTGTCCGTCGGCATCAGGTCGGCTGCGGTCAAGCAGTCGCAACTCGCTGATGAAGTCAGCAGGTGCACCGGTCTTAGGGTCGCTGACTATGCGGAAGTCCCAAAGGAAGAGACTGAGTGTCGAATGCTTCGTAACGAGCTTGGTTGCCTTGTCATAGCGCAGGTGCACCTCGCCTTGTTCGCCGGAGAAATGCGTCACAAGCGCTCCCACGACCATGGTCGCGAGAGCGATGTGAAGCAAACCTGTGAAGAAGGATGGTTTGACTCTGAAAGGACGTAACCAATCCATGTTAGATGGCGTTGATGAATGCTACGATGGCATCGCGGTCTTCTTTCGGCAGTTGATAGAACTGCTGTGTAGGCCAGTAGGCGTCTGATTGCTGGCTGTAGCCGTGCCACATGATAGCTTCGATGACGTTTCGCGCGCGAGTGTCGTGCAGGCGAGCCTCGTAGGCATCGCCGGTAGCCTTGCGGTGCAGTCCGCGTCCCCAGAGCGGGGTTGTGCGGCACCAGCCTGTACGGATATCATTCTCCATGCATAGTTTATGCTGTACCATATCGGTGTACGGCCAGATCTTCTGGTTGGGGTGGCGCGGAAGCTTGTTGTCGCCGGCCTTGAAGAAATCGTTAGGATCGCGTACCTCGTCGCCGCCTGTTGTCCAACTCGGACGATGGCAGTAGTCGCAGCCGATCTGCGTGAACAGTTCTTTGCCGCGCAGCACTTGTTTGTCCTCAACGTCGCGCGCTACTGGGACAGCCAGACCACGGTGCCATACCATCACTTGCGTGAACTCCTCGTCGGTCATCTCAACGGGCAGGGATTTGCTGGTCAGGTACTCAGTAATATTGGCCTCCATGTTATCCGTGCGCCACTCGGGGTGCTCGTTGTTGGGGTCAATAGCCTGAACGTAGGCGGCAAAGCCGGCCTGTACTTCAGGATCTTGGGCGGCATACTCGGCGTAGATACGACCATTAAGGTCGAGGTAATGATACTTGCGGTCGGAACGCGTGACGTTCGTTATGTTCCAGATGGCATTTGCTCCGGCGCCGTCCTGCAGGGGACCGCGGGTTAGAGCATAAGTGAAACGTTTGGGGCCGAACTCTGTCTTCTTGTAGTATCCGCTCTCTTGGAAACTGCCGTTCCAGAATGCAGGGTTCAGGCCGTTCTTGAGCATAGGCTGGCCGTTTTTGGTCTTGTCATTAGCTTCTTTCTCATACTGGGCGATGATATCTGCATCGGGAATTGCATCCAGCAGACCTGAGCCATATACACCGATGGTGTTTTCGAGTTTAACCTCATAACCCTCTGTTTCGAGCAAGCCGTCGGGGTCGCGGTAGCCTTGGTTATAGACATATACTGCCTCCTTGGGCATCTTAACCACGGGATACCGCAGTTCGTACTTCTCGCCGTCGGCGAATGCGTTGCCATGTTCGTCCTGTACGGTTTTCCACTCCACGGTGATCATGTCAGGGTTGAGCGGTGCCTTGAATGGTGCAACGCCGAATAGTTGCGGCATACCTGCCAGCCAGGGAACATAACCTTGGGTGCTGGGGTTGATGACTACGAGCAGGGTGCCGTTACCCACCTCAGCGGCGTTGTACTTGCCTTCGGGCACGCTTGTGCCATGCGAGTAGTTGGGGTGGCAGTGCTGACAACTGGCGCGTACATATACCGGACCCAAGCCGTGCTGACGGCCTTCGTGGGTGGTCAGGAACACTTTTTCGGCAATCTGGTCACCTTGGGCAAATGCCTGACCCAGACCTGCATTCTCTGTTGCGGGAGTAGGCTGACGGAAGGTCATCGAGGAGGTGTTCTCCGTGGTGCCTAACTTACCGCCGGTGTAGTACCATTCGGGTTTCTCGGCCACGGGGTCGGGATCGGGGGTCGGTTGCGGTTGCTTGCAGCCTACGAGGGCTGTGGCTGCAAAAGCAATGAGCAGAAGTCGTTTTTTCATATTATCATGTGTTTTTGGATTATTTGCTTAGCAGTGCCATTACTTGTTTGTCAAGCACCTCTTCCAGAGCGCTGCACAGGTCGATGGCGGTCTTGACTTTGGGGTTGTTCTGTGCCGTGGACTCGAAGTTCTCGATGGCTTCGATGGCTGCAATGGCGTCAGTGATAGCCTTGCGTACCTTGGCGTCCAGATCTTTATCCTGACTCTTGATATAATCGGAAATGCTTGCATCGCCGTCTTTGGATCCGCAGTAGGCGTGCTCAATGGAGCGGATGTTGTCGGCAAAGTCGATGGTTGATGTGCAGCTATAGGGGCTCTCTATATAATCGCGCTGCGTCTCGTTGCTGCTGAGGTAGGGGTTACCCATTTTCAGGTCAGCCACCTCACCGGCTATATCCACGCAGCCGGCAATAATCTCCTCGGCTACTTCTTGATAGGTCTTGTAGATGCTGCCTGCTTTGCCGGCGTTGATCATATACTCGCCGTAGTTCTCGCCGTAGCTCATTGACTCGCCGTCCTCGGTGATAACCTCCTCTTTGGCGGCACTAACCTTACCTGCCCAGCAATCTTCCAGCAGGATAGCCTGTTGTACGAGGTCAGTTACCACACCTACCAGATATACAGCTTCGGCATGCGTGAGGTTGGTGGCGTGTGGACGTCCTGTGCCTATGGGGCGGCCATCCTTCATCTCCGACTCAAACAGCAGGTACTCGCATGCGTGGAAGCCCTGCAACGCGTAGCCGAGGTTGTTCTTCACGTAGTCCACGCCGTTCTCCTCAATGTCCTTCATCTGTGATACGTTGCTTAGCAGAGCGTTCATCTGGTTGAAGTCCAGAGGCCAGGAGTCGATGTGCGGGTCGATGTTGTGCGCGGCAGCCGGACCAAACAGAAACGCTTCGCTCTGCTCCCAGTGCTTTCGCATCAGTCGCCACGATGCATCAGCATCCTTCATCAGTTGGGTGTAATCCTCGCCTTTCTCAACTTTATCAAGGATATCCTCGCATTGGTCGAGTAGGGTTAGTCCGGCATCAGACATTGCGCTGTAGGTGGCGATAACGGTGTTCTGTACATAAGGCATAGCAGCTTTCTGCAGTTCAGCCTCTTTGTCTGTGGCTATTTGTTGCTGATTACCATTCGGCTTGCATGATACAACAGCCATTGCGCATGCAACAATCACAGAAAATTTAGTAATCTTTTTCATAAGTAAATTAATATAATCTTTAGTTCTTATTTAGTTCTTGTTTAGTTGTTCCTTGGTTCTTGTTTGGTCGTTTTCGGTACGTCTGCGTGATGTTCACCTGCTCTACAACTGATAGAACCCTGCATAAACGATGCCGACGGCTATCTGTGGTTCGTCGTTGTAGAGCTTGCCGATTGTTCCGTCTGCGCGCGTGCCTTGTTTGAGTATGCTATAGGAGAACTCCGCCTTCACGCCTATCTGCTTGATGGGGAAGTAGTTGATACCAACTGCTGCGCGATGACGGCCGCAATATGTGTAGGTGTTGGCGGGTAGAAGCATTGAGTCGTAGTAGTCGTAGCGTCCGAACAAGTAGAACTGCTGGTGCTTGTCTACCATTTTGGGGCTGAGGCTAAAGAAGTCGTACCCTGCTTCCAAGCCTACTGCTATCACATCGGATGCAACATCTTCCTTCTTGGATACACTGCCGCGTCGCATGGATTTGTTGTATTGCGAGATGAGTGCCGCGTCGCTCAGGTGCCCGTATGTTGCACTGCCGCGCATGATCAGGCCGTAGCCCTTGTATGCAAAGTCGAATGAGCCGATGCTCACTGTACCGCGTACGTCCTTGTATTTGCTTGCATCGAGTTCGGAGTTCGTCTTGCTGAGCGTGTTGCGGAACGAGTTGCCGCAGTAGCCGCTCAGGCTCAATCGCAGACCTTCCACGCCTGTGTAATCGACGCGTGCAGCGCCGGCAAACACATTGGCTATCTTGAACTCATACGGGCTGCCGGCACCGGTCTTTATCCAGTTGCGCTTGCCAAAGCGGTCGCTATCCAGACCGGGGAGGAACATCGCCTGGTAGTGCCATCCTCCCGGGGCAGAGCCCATGAACGTGAGTGCTACTTCGTGCCATGTGCTGGGTAGTATGGTGAACTCGCCCTCGTTCCTGTAAACGCCGAAATACTCGGTCGATTCGTGGTGGGCGTTCAGTGCACCTACCGGTATGACCTGCATGCCCGCGCGGATGATGGCGTAGCGGTTAAATCGTTTCTGCAACCAGAACTGCTCCAGTGCCACCTCGCCGCCGCGTTCTATCTCGCCCTCGTATTCGCCACCTTCCTCTTCCTCAATCTCGATGGCACTCTCTGTACCGCCGTGTTCGAACTCAATCTCCATGCCTGTGCTCCAGCCCTTGCCGAAGTCGTAGCCGAGGTTGAGTACCACGTGAGGCAGGTCGAACTCGCCGTATCGGTCATTCGCGAACCGAGATGGGTCATTCACGTAGCGCAGGTAGTTGTTGGAGAAGAAGCAGTACTTGGCGGTTACTTCTCCGTAGCCGCCTATAGTGAACCGTCCGCGACGCTTCTCGGTTTTTGCCTCTTTGCTCTCGGTTGTTGCCTCTCCGCTCTCAGCTCTCCCCACTTGTTGGGATGCCTCTTGCGTCTTCTCCACGCTCGTTTCGTTGCTTTCCACTTTCGCCTCAAGCTTCTCTAAACGCTGAATAAGGGCTTGTAGGTCAGCGGAGCTAACCTTAATCGAGTCATCTGCCTGTGCTGTTAGAATACAGGTTATCAATGCAATAAATAAGATTTTGTACTTCTGCATCGCTCTTTGCATATTGCATGGCTGCGTTCGTGTTGCAGCCTAACTTTTTTCAAATGCAAAGATACGCAATTTTCATCATATCTGCAATCCTTATTTGTAGGTATTTTACCTGCTTCACAACAATCCCTTGCTGACGAATTTATACTGTTGCATTCCGCCATAGCGTCAGGACGCGAAAAGTAAAAACCAGACCCATGCTTGTGCGTGAGTCCGGTTTGGGATGCTTACGGTTATATGTCAGTTACTCGACCACCTACCTGCCCTTGGACGTCCTATCGCAATTGGGCAGGCGTATGCGCGTCAGCGCGTCATGAAACGGATGGTATAGGTAAGTGATTGACGGCGGTAGTTGCCCGCAAAGACGTGATCGGCGCCGCTGATAACGTGGTACTCGCAGCGGCTGCCATAGATCTCGTCGGAGGCCGCGCGGTCGGAGACGGATTGTGGTACGGTGGTATCCGCCGAGCCCTGAATGAGGAGCACCTTGCCGCGGAAAGTGCGAATGCGGTCGTACACGCTGCCAACCAGTGGCCATATATCAGCGAAGTAGGGGTAGCCCACCATGACGCCGCTTAAGGGGAAAAGTTCGGGGGCTTTGTCGAGCGAACCGATGTAGCCGGCAATTATGTCGGGGATATTCAGCGCGGGGTAGAACAGGCAAATACGCTCTATATCATCTGTTCGCTTAGCTGCCACCAGTGCGGTGACCAGGCCGCCTTGGCTGTCGCCCATGAGGCAGATGCGTGAGCGGTTGATGTCATCGCGGGCGAGGAAGTGATCGAGTACTGCCTCCAGATCCCGGCACTCGGTGAGCACGGACATCTGAGTGGTGGCGCCGTCGCTACGGGAGAAGTTGCCTCCTCCGCAGAAGTCAAAGGCATAGACCATATACCCCAGTTCCGCCAGGGCGGGGCAATAATCGTAGGAGTTGGCGTGCGTGCCGCCAAAGCCGTGGCTCATGATGCACAGTGGACGTTTGCCGGTTACGCCCTGCGGTGTGTAGAGGATGCCGTAGATGCGTTGCGTGCCATTGGTGGTCCAGAGCTCCTGCGTGGTGTAGGTGTACGTAGGCGCTGCGGCTTCGGGAAGGAAGTCGTCGGCAGTGTAGCGGCACGCGTTGAGCAGGAGCGCTATAATGGCAAGGAAATATAATTTATAATTTGACAATGTAACAATTTACTGTTTTACAATTTACAAATTGTGGCGTGAGAGGTTGAACAGGCAGGTGAATGTGACACCGAGGGTGATGGGGGCGAGGCGAGCGGCTGTGCTCTCGTCGCAGATGAGGTAGGGTACTCCGTCTGCATAAGGGCCCTTGCGCTGGATGGGGCGTTCGTTTAGTAGGCCGCAGTCCATGTATGCCGCCAGCATGAAACGGGTCTGTCCGTCAGCTGAAGCTCCGACCTCCGCGCCTACCTCGCCGCGGCAGCGCAGTTGAGGCATGCGGGTGATGGAGTAGGGGTGCTGATCAGGCGTACGTTGCACGCGGCCGAACGCGCCGAATGAAACACCGCCGCCGGCGAGGAAGAAGAACCTGCCCCATTGGCCGCCGAAGAGGATGGGAACGAAGATGTTCACGCTGTGCAGTTGTTCCTGAGGGGCGGCGAGGAACGCGTAATCCGTCTCGACACCTGCGCTGAAGCGGAAATGCGACTTGCCGAGGCTGTAGCTGATGCCTATAGCCGGCGATACACCTTGCCATAGCCGCACTGCCTGCGGTTGGTCGGCAGGCGGTACGTGGCAGGACAATGCCGCATAACCCACCTGCGCATTCACCGCCAGATGGTGCGTCAGCGGCTGCTGCGCAAAGGCGGATGCCGGCAGCAGCATGGCAAGGAAGAGCAATATGATTTTAGAATTTGACAATTTATGATTTACAATTGGATTGAGTGAGGAGTTCGGAGGGGTAGTTGATGAGGCACTCTACGCCGGCGGTGAGGAGCTGTTCGCGTGGGACGAAGCCCCATGAGCAGGCAATGAAGGGCACACCGGCGTTGCGGGCTGTGTCGCGGTCAACAAGACTGTCGCCGAGATAATGGACAGTTGACGATGGCCTGTTTAGACGATTGCAGATGTCAAAGACAATTTGCGGATCGGGTTTGCGGGGGATGCCTGTGCGCTCGCCAAGGATGACGTCGAAGATGCCGGGGAAGAAGTGGTTGACAATCTTTTCTGTAGCAGCCTGATACTTGTTGCTGGCTACAGCCAGCAGGTACCCTTGCTGCTTGAGGGTGGTGAGGAGTTCGGGGATGCCGTCGTAGGGGCGGGTGAAGTCGCAGTTGTGCTCGTTGTAGTAGGGCACAAAGTGCTCACGCACCTTTAGGATGTTCTCCTCCGTCTGCTCTCCTTCTGGTAGTGCGCGCCGGATAAGGTTGTTGATGCCATTGCCGACCATGGCCGGGTAAGCTTCGATGGAATGTGTGGGATAGCCGACTTGCGCCAGCGCGTGATTGCACGCGTAGCCCAAGTCGGTTATCGTATTGAGCAATGTACCGTCTAAATCAAAGATGAAGAGCATTGCCTGGTAATTAAAGGATCTCACCTTCGCCAAAGCCTCCGCCACCGGAGTGGCGAATGATTCCTATATCATCCATTATACCTTCGCTACGGAAGTTCATCACCT
This sequence comes from uncultured Bacteroidales bacterium, assembly GCA_946403215.1. Taxonomy (GTDB): domain Bacteria; phylum Bacteroidota; class Bacteroidia; order Bacteroidales; family Paludibacteraceae; genus Colicola. Next base: position 37,544 of record CAMIZG010000004.1, read on the forward strand.
CACTTTGAGGAACTATATATGTTTTACGCATACGAATAATCTTTTTAATAGTTAAACCATTCATTGTACCTCAATCGTTATTTCACCAGTACACCCTGGATAGTATATACGGTGTCGCCACGGCGGATGAAGAGCTGGCCGTCACGGATGAACTTGCTAACCGTACCGTCTGCGGCGTTATGGTCAATCGAGGTGGTTGTTTCTGTTTCGTTGATTACCAGTCGCAAGCGTCGTTCGGGAGCAGGAGTGCCCGAGTCTTTGGCCAGCTTCAGGTACGCTTTACCGGCAGGAATGTACTGACCGGTGTAGAGGAAGAAGCCCGTCTGGTCATAGAGATCGGAGCGACGGAGGCAGAACACATCGTAGTCGGCATGAACGGCAGAGATGTCGGTGCGTACGGCGCAGCCGACGAGGTCGTTGTCGGACATGTCAGGTCCTGATGCATCTGTGAGAGCAAAGTGATACTCGGTGTTAGCCGTACCTCGGAGCAGCACACCGGCGTAAGCAGGAATAACGCTACCGATATCGGTTAATACGAGTTGCTCTTCATCTCCAATTTTTTGGTACTCGGCCTTGTATGCAGTAAGACCGTCAGGCACGGTAACATTTCGCGCTGAAGCATACGAAGCCCAGTTGTCCACATTCGTTGTGGCTTTAGCACGCCAGAAATATACATTGTCGACAAATAGTTCGCTACTTCCGTCACCACTATCGAACTTGAATTGGAAGATGTTGTTCCATTCAATATTAGCACTAGCAAACACGCTCAACGGAATATCGAGTGATGTCCATACTCCCGGTGTTAATACCTGCGCGGTAGACAACTCGCGTCCCGGGCTAATAGGGGTAATACCTATACTGGTCATTGACGGTGAATAGATATCTACGTGTACAAACTGCATATCTGTTGCATTTACTGCCGGAGTAAGTTCCCAGCCCAGATAATTGAAGTTACGGAAGTAGAAGACATTGTTGGTTGGCGTGAACGGAATGGACGTAGCCACAGTTGACTGTCCCCATCCACCGATGTTTATTACGGGTCCGCCAGCAATATCATCGCAAAATATGTCGGCACAATCCTTACCAGTGAGGATAGGTGCTGGCGGCGCAGCCGGCAGTGCACGTGTTGTGAGTTCTACCATTACCGGACTTGCCGCATTTCCGGCATCATCCTTTGCAATTACACTAAGGTTGTAGTGCGTTCCGGGAGTCAAATTCGGAATATCGATTGTTACATTTGCTCCGCTGTCTCCTCCGCCAGTAGCCAACTGAGTTTCACCGTTCTTAATAACATAGAGGACGGAACCGGAGTTGTCCAGAGCAGAGACGCGTATACTGGCAGATATGAATGAGGTTGATAACAATGTTGCGACAACATTGGTTGGGCTTTCGCTATCCACGTATGGTGTTTCGCGGTAGAAATATACGTTGTCCACAGAGAATACCGATTGAGCAGAATATCCCGTAAATTGATTTTGGAACAATGCTGTCGGATCAAAGCTACCATTGGCATCTCTAAGGTCAGATATCGGAATATCAATAGAATTCCACTTGCCGGCTTCAACGGTGCAGGGTACACTTGCAACAACGGAACCGGTAGATGTTGGTCCCATGTAGATAGTGCCGTCTTCCGATGGCCATATATCCACATGAACGAACTCCATTGTAGCTACAGAGATTGTAGCGAACTGCCATCCAATCATACCGGTCATGGTACCATTATACTTGAGGTAGTGGTTGCCAGCGATAGCTTCTTCGGTCATTGTGGGAGGATTGTACCATCCTTCATTATAACTATTCAGCGATGCGGGGGCGAATGTATAAGTGTCGCTATAGAGGCTCTTGACTTGATCAGCCGGCCATGTTGGAGTAGGAGCAGCTACAGTAGGTACAGCAGAATAAGCATCGGTTGTAACGGCAACTGTTTTGTTGTTGGCCGACTCATTTTGGGCTGCATCCATAGCGGTGATAGTGAAGTTGTACGCTGTTTCTGCAGCAAGCCCGGTAACAATAATCTTGCCATCTGCCGGAACGAGTTTGACATCTACCGCCGGAGAGGTGTTGACTACGTGGTATTTGGTAACCTCCACGTTATCTGTTGCGGCAACAGCAATCACGGCACTCTTGGATGACTTGCTGACCAAACTGGCGGAAGTCATAACGGGTGCCTCTGTATCACCACTATCCACCCATCCGGTACCAAAGACTTTCATGTCAAAAATCTTCATACCCCACTGGGTGGCTGCACGTGTGCTCCAGAAGCGGACGTAACGCACTTTAGTGTTGTTGGTCAGCGAGGTGAGGTAATCGGTGTGATCATTTATGCCTTCTGAACCTACATAATTGTAGCCGGTATCCCAAGTGCTATTGTCCTCAGAAAAATCCAGATGGTACAACTCCGAGCAAGCGCCTTCGAACTTGATGGTTACAAGGTTAATGTCATAGAAGTTACCTAAGTCTAATGTGAACCATGCGTCAAACGTACGCGAAGCTTGGTCTGCAGCTGTCCCGCCAGATGCACTCCCTTGGTAAACGGACTCCTCATTGGTATCAACAGCGTAGAACGCATCTGTGCCGCTTGGCGAAAACTCCGACTGATCGATTACTTTGTTATCTGTACTGATGTTTGTGCTCAAGGCGAGGTTTGAGCCCGCATAACCGCAAATTGTTACAGCAGACGAGTAAACTGAACCATTGTATGCGCGGATGTTGGCTGCACCTATTTGGTCTGGAATATAAGTACTTCCGCTCATGTGACCGGCTGCAGCAGGAGTAATCTCCCACGAGACACTTTCTGCCATGTTTTGGCCGTTTTGGTCTTTTGGCTGTGCGGTAAGAGCAACACCTGCGCCATCGACCTCTGCGATTGATGCACCGGCAGTTAGGTCAATGGATGTAAGTACACTGACGCCCGGAAATAATACGCGGAACTCCCAGAAGCTATATCCGTATCCGGTGCCGCGTGCCGTACCATTGAATCGTACGTATCGGGCTGTCGTTTCTGAGAACTCCAACGTCTGCTCATAGGGAAAGCCATCCAAAACCTGATCAGTTACCGTCTTAACAGTTGTCCAACTGCTATTGTCATTCGATACATCAATAGTGAACGTTTTGCCGTACGCTCCTTCCCAACGAATCTGAACGGTATTGAATATGCGTTTTCGTCCTAAGTCAAGAGTCCAAGTCTGAAGATCGGAAAATGCACTCTCCCAGCGCGTGCCGTTATTTGCGTCAATAGCCTCCCATGCATTTCCGCTGGTAGCTGAAGCCCAACCTCCATTCGTCTCCAGAGCAAAGTTGGTGTCATACACATTGGAAGGTACGATATCGTTCAAGTACGCTGTTCCGGAAGCGCCATCTTTATATACGTAGAAAATGTACTGTCGGTGGGTGGCGTCCACCACCAGGACTTCTGTTTCTTGTGCTGTAAAGGCGGATACATACATGCACAATCCGGCACCTTGAACAGCATAATTCCCTGTTCCTAATGAGCAATAGGTGATGGCTCCATCAAATGTTGAGTAGATACCTGCCTGAGACGCAAAACCGGGGAGTTGGATGTTGACGTATCCATGCTCAGCCATTTTGTACTTGTTTGTATTGGATGCGTCGCTTGAGCCATTAACAATCCAATCGTAGACACTCCAGTTGATGGCAAATGTCATCACACTTGCGCATAATAGCGCAAAAAGAAATGTTAATTTTTTCATTGTATCAAGAATTTAAGATTTTGTTCATAATTGAATGCCACTAACATTATACCGCACACCATTCTTTTCGATGTACAGCACGCCGTTAAGCATCACCTTGCGGACAACCGGATGCATGAACTGATCGGCCACTCCCGTCGTCTCGCCATTGGATGCACCGACGGTGTAATCGACATCAATGCGTGCAGCATTGCCGGTGTATGCTATGTAGAAGAAGAACGGCAGCGCTGTTCCGTCCTCATACTCATCGGTGGTAGTATAGGTTGCGCTCTTGCCCTGCAACTGCATTCCACGGAAAGCACCGTTATTGATGTTAATCTGCGGGTTGGCACCCTCCAGGTCTTTATCCCAACTGATAGCAAAACTCAGCGTATGGTCTACATTGCGGGTAACGCTCCATGTAAAGGTTGCCACCTCCAGAACATCCTTGCCTGACCATGTAGAAGGTGTGAGATGTTCCTCGTCCTTGAAGGTTGCTGTAACAGTCACATTGGATGCCGGCATATTGAACTTACCTTTGTTAACCTGCACTTCGTTCTCATCGGCATCGGTCACCTGCCATTTGGCAAGTTGTTTGCCTGCATCAGGTGTGGCGGTGAGTACCACTTCTGTGCCATAGGTCGCTTTTTCCACACTTGCAGAAATCGAACCTCCGGAGAGAGGCTGCACCACGGTGATGGTATATTCTGTAACGTCGGTAGAGCATAATCCCCATTCTATGTCCTTGAGCTCGCCGAAGTTCACCTCACCGGGCATCATCACATATAGCGGCGTATAGAAATTAGGATCAGTTGCCGACGTAAACGTGATTACCAACGACTTGTTACCTTCACCCTTTGTCATGAACTCCCGCAGGTCATGGTTACCGTCACTCAGGGTCATGAACGAGCCACCGAGACCGGTGAGTTCAACATCCGCCTCGATTGTCATCTTGTACGTGCTGCTCAATAGTTCGCAGGTCAGATAGATGGTGTTATCTCCCTGCGTGAGAGGTTCGTGACAATACTGCTTTGCCTGCATAGTTACAGACACTAATAGCGCAACGGCTACAGACAGAACAGAGAAAAACTTTTTCATGATAGTACGTATTAATTGTTATTGGTAAGCATAGGCGGAAGCCGGTCGCCTACGCCTGAATGGTTAGCGAACGATTATGCCCTGGAGGTTGAACGTCTCACCATTGCGGATGATGAGGAACTGTCCGTCACGAAGAACTTTCTGAACGGATGTTGAGATGCCGGTGTTCCCGAGAGAAGTACCAATCTCCTCGTCCGGCAGTTCAAATACGCGCACATCGCGGAGACGAATGCAGTTGCCGGTCTTAATAAGTGCGTGCATACGAACAAAGCGGAACGAGCCCTCCACGTCGGAGAAGACGGCAGCATTGGCCTTAACGCCCTCATTGATCTCAGCGAGTGTAGTCCATGCCTCGTCATTGGCCTTATCCTCGTCTGACGGTTCTTCTACGCGAGCTTGCAGGATATACTGTTTGGGGAAGTCAGCACCCCAGAGCAGTTCAACACCCATCAGATCATAAGCCTGACCCAGGTCAACCAGCCACCATTCTTCTGCGGCAGGACGATCCACCCAGGTTACCCAAGCCGTACCAGGATCCTCATCGTTGGCAGCCTTGGCCTGCTCACCCTGATTTTCAGGGTTGTAACCGGCTTCTGACGGTTGGTTGGTAGCCAGGTTAACACCTGTAGTGCCAAATAGCTTGATGGACGCAGACAGCTCTGCGGATGTAGCGGTGATGGTAGCGGCACCGATCTTGGCGGGTTTATATACGTTGCCTTCAATACTGCCGGCATCAGCCGGTTCGATAGCGAAGTTAACCTCTACCTCCATCGGTTTGCCCATCTGGTCAGTACCCGTAGCGGTCAGTTCGATGCCCTCCCCGACCGTCGTCCAGTTGGCGGAAGCAGTGAGGTTGAGACGTGTGAGCACAGGCTCAACAGAGCAGATGCTGCCATAGGTGTAAACGAACGTGAGCGTCGGCCAAGCATTACCGTCCTTGCTGGTTGCGTACTCAACGATTTGGTTCTCGACATAAATCTTCGTGCCGACAGCCAACGATGAACCCTCTTTGGGAGTCAGCGTGATCGTCGACGAACTGCCACAACTCAACTCGAAGTAGTCAGCCGCTTCTTCGCGCTCCTCGCCGACCTTGATTTTGTCTATGTTTATGCCATTGCCGCGGAAGTGCGTATCTTCAAGTTCACCACCAAGGGTTTCGGTAATGGTGATGGTAACAACTCCATTGGAATTGGTCTCCCATGTGAAAGCAGCCTCACGGTTATCGCCCTGCAGCATAACTTCTCCGCAATACTCCGACTCCGAAAAGAACGGTTCGGCATAGGAGAACAGACTTGCGCAAAGCAGCGCGGATAAGAATGTAAGTTTTTTCATTGTTGTTAATGATTTAAAGGATTAAGGTATTTTTGTTTTAACGGGGTATATCAAGGTTTTATAAGGGTCAAATAAGGGTCTCATCGGGCTCTCGTTACAATTCATTCAGGAAAGGCCACCTCTATCGTCTCCACGCAGTTGGCGGGTAGGTGCACGGTAGCGAACCAGTCACCCAACTGGAGGTTGAACGAAACAGGCTGTTGTGCCTTGTTGAGCATGTTGATGGCAAATGCACCGGTCTGTTTCTTCACCGCGCACACGTGCAGGTCAGGATTATTGACTATCTCGCTTACGCCAAGCACCACATCACCCGGACGCATCGAGCGCGAGAAGTGACGGAACGCGTAATGGTAAGGCGTGAAGTAGATAATATCGTTCTGATAGTCCACCATCACCTGTGCGCCGCAATGATTGAGCACGTGCGTCGGTCCGCCGATGGAGTCCAGCACACTGTTCCAGTCGATGTAGCCGGTCATCCAGTGGTTGACACCGTCGATGATATACTGCGCATAGCGGTGTACCGCCGAATACTTCGGATGCCACTCCGGCCACCAGGGTGTTGAGTATGCCCAGTCGGTTGCGTTCTCACCCCACCAGAATGCGTCGTTGTTAAACCAGCCGCTCTCTTGATAGCCTGCATAGTCGCTCACGCCGGGCCAGCCGGGGCGACCGAGGTTGTCGATGCAACCCTCGGTGTGCATCAGGATCTTGTCGGGATAGAGTGCGTGCAGCGAATCCAGTATCTCGGGGAAGCAGGAGATGGTCGAACCGTACCAGTGCAGTGCAGTACCGGCGGTATATTCGCGGGCCTGCGGATTGCGGTCATAGACAGCCGCTGTATAACGGTCTGCCTCAAAGGTGTTCTGGTCAAAGCAGAAAATCTTAACGTCCGGAAAATCCTGTGCCAGTGTCGGACCAAGATACTCCCCGATGAACGTAGCCTCGGCTTCGGGCGAGAGGTCCATGCTCTCCCATGAGCCGTCATTACCCATAGGCTCATTCTCGGGCGTCACAGCCCAGAACTCTACCCCGGCATCGCGGTAGGCTTGCAGGTAACGGGCGAAATAACGGGCAAAGGTGTCGTAGTATTTCAGCAGCAATGCTCCGCCACGGCGATTGGCTTTGTCAAAGAAGAGGTTGTTGTCCTTCATCCACGCGGGAGCCGTCCACGGCGAGCCCATAAGCCGCCATGTGGGATCGGACTGCGCGGCTTTGAGGGCAGCGACCTCGGTGATGAACTGATACATATCGAAGTGCTCATCCTTGATCTGCGGGTACTCGTCACGACTCCAGCCATCCTGATGCACTGCGAGGGAGAAGTGCTCAAGAGCTTCGTCACCGGGGACGTCGTCATAGGAGTAATGTCCCTTGAGCGTGAAGTCGCTCGAACCGATGACCGTACGGGTAGCGGAGAAGTTCGAGCCATCCTCACCAAACAGTTCGCGGATAACCATTGCACGTTGCTCGGGCGTGAGGCACGCGAGGACGAAAGCGGAGCTCTCGGTGATGGATGCCCCGAAGCCGTCGATGATCTGCCGTTCGTCGTCGGGATTGATGGTGACCAGCGCTATGGGAGCGTTGCCTTTGCGGAACTCGATGGGGGCAACAAGGGCGTACTTGTCACCGGCTGCCGAGGTGAGGCGCACCTCGGTGGAGGTGATGCGGTTGCAAGCTGTCAAGGTCAGCAGGAGTGCGGAGATGAAGAGTGATTGTTTCATATTTGGATATAAACGTCTATTTGTTTGACTTGGCCGTCGCGGGCGAAGATGTGCTTGGCTTGGTCGGCCGGGATCTCGAGCCCTTTGCTATGCTCGGCAAGGTGATACGTGAGCCGTGTGCCGCAGTAGGTGAATGACAGCTTGCCGTCCGTGAAATCCTGCTCGCGTAGCATGCGCGGGTTGATGCGGATAGCGCCGTCGCAGACCTCGATGCCAAGCTCGAACCAGCGGGAGAGAATGTCCTCTTTCACCTGACCTGTCATACCCGGCTGCTGTACGCCGGACATTGAGGGCGTGTGGCTGTAGGCGTCGAAGGGGAACGAGCCGTACTGGTCGGGCGACTTGTGGAGGCCGAGGCCTTCTTTGATGGCACGATAATGGGTGATGAGTCTGGGCAGACTATCTGTACTGGTTGTCCTGGTTGCACTGGTTATGTTTTCGCCGACGGCCAGGAGGAGTTTGCTTACCATGTGCCAGTAAATGGAGCCGAGTCCTTCGTACTTGTAGAACGTGCCGCTGCGGCCCGTAAAGGCGTGGTGGTGGAAGGTCTGCTCGTATAAGTCCTTGAGCTCGTCAGGCAGGTTATTGGCATTGCGGTACGAAGCATCGAAATGAATACCGCCGTCGCAGTCCTGTTTCAGGACCGTGCCCAGATATTTCTGTACAACAGGAAGCGAGGCAACCTCAGCCGGCAGGTTATTCATCTCCAGGAACGCCGGACGACGGCGTGCAGGATAGAGCATATAGCTCTGCTGGTCCTCGCGGTATAGTGCCGACTTGCGCATAGCGTCCAGCAGGTCGGCAGCCTCTTCGCCGCTCAGCAGACCCGACGATAGTACGGCCACCTGTCCCTCCAGCATTTCATACAGGTCGGTTATCTCTATAATGTCCTTCGTAAACTTGACGAGGTTGTACGCATTGTACAGCCCGTCAGGACGACGGTTGGCTTCAATCGAGTCTTTCACTAGGATGAGCAGGGCGTCTATGCTGTCCACAATCATCTTGGCGGTCAGTTCGACCTGCTCGCCGCTGAAACCGGCATACGCCGCATTGCGGTACGCCTCGCCGGCACGACCGATAGCGTCCACATACGGACGAACGGACTGCTGCGTGAACTGGTACGTGTCACCGTTCTGTTCCAGATTGCTGATAAACGCCTCCGTCAGGTCAAACAGCATCTTCACGAGTTCGGCATGTACGGCATAGGTCGCATCGCCGGCCTCTGTGAAGAACTGACGGATCAGCAGCATGTAGCGGTACAGGTAACATACGGTCACCATCGACGCGCCGTTACCCACAAGAGCATTGTTCGCATCGTTCCATTCGGGACGGAGCGTGTTCATCCAGATACCTGCGCCGGGTATATGGTTGGAGAGTTTGGCAAGCAGCGTGATGAGCAGTTTCTCCACGCCGGTGACGAGCAGCGGCTGGTCGTTCTTGTCCATCATCAGCCGTGCATCCTGACCGTAGTCAGCCAGACGCGACAAGATGCGCTGGTGCGCCTCGTCGTCAAAACGGATGGTGTCTTTCGGATTGGCGACAATCTCCTTATACGACTTGATCCTGTACGGCACAGCCGCAAAGGCGAACTCGCGCTGCGACAGCAGTTCGTTGAGTGCCTTTGGGTCATGGTCGCGGCTGAGCTCCAGCAGTTTGCACAGATAGATTATCTGGTGGTCACCCCAGTAGCCGATGTTCGACCACGGGTCATCGGGATTGATTACCTCCCAGTCTATGCCCTCCGACGTGATGCGGTACGGGTTGTAACCGTCAGCCGTCGTGGCGTTGAGGAACTTGGCGATAATCGCATTGATATATTCGGGATAGGATGCCGACAGTGCCTCCCAGTTCTGGAAGATGTCACGCCAGTTGCCCTGATAGGCGATGAGCGGCTTGCCGTCCTTGTCCTTGACACGTATGTCGAAACTGTTCCACGGACGCGACGGGTCACCGTGGCGGCGCGAGAACGTCAACGGCAGATACTCCATGTACAGGCGGTGCAGCTGATGGTCCATGCAGTCGATAATGCGGTCCTCCAGTTCGTCACGCTTGAGTTGTTCGGGCAGCGACTCCAGGAACGGCTTGTACTGCTCGTACAGCGCACGGTTGAACACTTTCACGTGGTGCGCAAAATCCGTGGCATGTACCAGATAGTCATCGGCATAATAGCCGCCGCGCATCGTGTTGAACAGCACGTTGGCAAAGTGGCGGGCATCCTGTGCCTCGTCGCCGGTCAGTTGTACACCGTCGTTATGGGCGACGATGGCGCGCAGGTTGGCGGTAGTGGCATGCAAGGCTTCTTGTACTATCTGCTTGTGCTCCGGTTTGGCTATCTCGTGCAGCATAGCGTGTACCGCCGATGCGTCTTTCTCCACATCCATCACTAACATCCACTCCCTGCCCTCACCGGCCTTCAGCTCCAAGGCCTTGTACAGCAGGTACGCGCCCTGCACACCTTTGGATTCCGGCTCTGCCTCTACGGCTCCGCCGTGACGGAAAGAGTCAAGCTGCATGGAAGAGGTCAGCACCGCAAAATCATCGGCATCAATGCTATAGACCGTATTGCATGTCAGGCTCTCACTCGGCTCAGCCTTGTCCACCATGATGGCTTCCATCCTAAACAGCACCAGAGGAGTTCCTTCTACGCGTTCTATCTTCTTGTAGCCGTCCACCAGCGTCGAATATACATTCTGTGTCTGGCGGTTCACACCCGAAGGCAGCACATTCTGCACGCCGTCGATAATCTCAAACTCCTGCGGCTGCTTGGCGATGTTCTCGATATACGCCTTGCGCACCCAACCGAAGCGGTCGGCGGGCTGCCAGCTGTAACGGAAGAGCATACCAAGCGTCAGGTTCTTCTCCTCGAACAGGATACAGTTGCCCGTCACCGCTTTGCATATGCGGCGTTCAATGGAATACAACGCATCGTTGTTCACGCCGAACGGTTCCCACATGTATGTCTTTCCTTCTTTATTTACGCGCACCAAGGTACGCGGACCAGTGAAGGTGTAGTTCTGCGTTATCTTGTCATCCGTATAGTACGGGAAGAGCGCAAAGTCCGGACTCCTCCGGCCGCAACTCAGTCCGCCGGTGGACGACAGGTACATCCATAGGTCGGTGTCCGAGGCCAGGGAGATGAAGAACGGTTGCATGGCGTCGTAGTTCTGAATTTCATAGAACTTCTCACCATTGACAGTTATATATTTGCCTGATGCTTTTTTCATCACTTTATAATTTTTGTCCAATAGTATCAATCCACTACTGAGGTGTTACTGACGTATTGTCGATGCATTGTCGGGGTATTGTCGGGTCAATCCTAGACAATACACGATACATTACAGATGTTTTACTGATGTATTCCTAGGGTTTACTCGCATTTTTATGCCTCTATTTTGCTCTGCGGGCCTCCAGTTCGTCTTTCATCTGCTGCATGGTGGCGTTATCCAGATTATAGAACAGCATCACCAGTGCGCACGATGCGTACAGCACACCCGGGATGACACTCACCAGCAGACGGATACCCATCATCGCCGTGTCGCTCTGCATGTCAGCATTCGCCACAAAGTGCGTGACGCTCAGCAGCCATCCGGCAGCAGCAGCACCGATAGCCCAGCCGAGTTTCTGCGCCAGCACGGAAGCGGAGAAGCACAGACCGGTCGTTCTGCGGTTGAACTTCCACTCGCCGTAATCGGCTACGTCTGCCAGCATCGTCCACAGCAGCGGCACTGCCGGCGCATAAGCCATCTTGGCTAATATATTGAAGGTATATACGAGCGGCAGGTTGTCGCCTGCAACGAATATCAGCGCAAAGAAAACACCCGACACCACCGACGACATAATATACACCAGCTTGTTGCCGAACTTCTTTGCCAGCGGCTTGGAAGCCGGCAGGGCTACAATCAGCGCCACCGTACCCAGCACATTGAACAGCTGCACATTCTCGGCGTCATGGATATAATACTTGAAGTAATAGGCGATGGCGGCGTTCTGCATGGCGAACATGATAAAGCTGACAATACCCACGCACGTGAGCACGATCCAGGCCTTGTTCATGAACAGGTACTTGAAGTCCTTCCATACGTTGTTGTCCTGCTTCTCGGGTTGAGGCACGCGCTCCTTGGTCGTGCCGAACGCAATCAGGAAGAAGGCTATCGACAGCACGCCGAACAAACCAACCGTATACTGGTAGCCTTGCGCCTGATTGACCACGCCGTCGTTGCCGATAGCGCCCAGCCACTTCACCAGGTACAGCGCCGCGCCGGTAACTACGAACTGACCGATATACGCCGCAATGAAGCGGTAGGTGTTCAGTCCGGCACGCTCGCTGCTGTCATCGGTCATCACGGCCGACAGCGAACTGTACGGCAGGTTGACGAACGCATACGCCGTACGCAGCAGCAGGCAGGTGATCAGCGCATAGGCGAACTTGCCGTTCAGTCCGAACTCCGGCGTCGTGAATGCCAGCACCGCCAGTATAGCGTACGGCACCGAGCCGAACAGCAGGTACGGACGGAACTTGCCCCAGCGCGATGTTGTGCGGTCGGAGATGATACCTACAACCGGATCCATCACTGCGTCCCATATACTGCCGACGAACATGATCACACCTGCCAGTGCAGGAGACAGACCGTAGATGTCGGTATAAAAAATGAGCAGCCAGAAACCTACCAGGTCCCACACGAAATGCGACGCGGTATCACCCAGACTGTAGCCGAGTTTTTCTTTTATCGAGAGTTTCATTTACTATAAACTTTTATATAATCAACATACATTTTGACCGGTGTACCATCCTCCGGCAGAGCGGTCACGGGCTCTAACAGCGACGCATCAATCACATCCGAATACTTCTCGGGGTTGGGCATATCAGGGAAGAAGCCGCCCACCGAAAGGTTCAGCACTAGATAGAACGGATGATTGAAGTAGTGCCCGGGCTCATTCACGTCTTTGCCTCGCAACGACAACTCAAAGTAAGGCTTTGCCTCAGGATACTTGTCCAGGTCCAGATACATGGCTATCGAGTCTTCCGTCCAGTCGAGTGTGAACAGATGGAAGTCTCCCTGTACGGGATACTCCCACGTATGGAACTTGCCCGTGTTCGGATAGGCGCCGTTGTTCCAGCTCTCACCCCAGTGGCATGCACCGTTGAAGTAGCGGTCTTGCGTACCTTCCGTGATGCCGTTCTTGTGTCCCATCTCGCAGATGTCTATCTCACCGCACTTGGGCCAAACCACTCTGCCCTGCTTGGCGAGTTCGGCTATACGCTTGTCAACATCATCGCTGTCACCGAGATTGGTGGCGAGGTTGTTGCCCAGCATCCAGAAGGCCGGCCACAGACCGTTGGCGGTATAGGGAAAAGCGATACGCGCCTCCACGCGTCCGTACTCCACAGTCACCTTGTCCTGCGTGTTCAGGCGTCCCGAAGTAGCCGGACGATACCCTTGCTTGCCGTCAGCCGTCGTATAATAGTAGTCCTCACGCTGTGCGTTGAGCACCAGGCAGCTCTCGCCTGTCACAGGGTGCTTCTCGATCGTGACATTCTTCGGGGCATAGTACTGCAGTTCGGCATTGCCGCCGCCACGGGCGTTGTCATCTACGTTCCACCACTCGGCATTGAGCTCGGACGCATCGAAGTTGTCTTCCCATACCAGCGTATACTCCTGCTGCTTGGGAGCACAACTAACGAGCATAAGTGTGCCAACAATCACCCAACCATATATGTTGCGGATGTTCATAGTGTTTTTTGTGTTTTTGGCTTTTGAATGTTTTTGTATAGTCTGTTCCTCCAACATGGAAACATTAGACAGTTATCATTGAACGATATTTCCTTGCAGGTCATACAGGTTCTCACCGCGGCGGATGAGCAGTATTCCGTCACGCAGCACTTTCTGATAGCTGACTGCTGACTGCTGATAGTTGACTGCCGACTGCTGCTCGGGTTCAATATTCTCTGACGGCACATTGCTCTGGAACGACTCGCCGGCATCGCCGCGCTGGTAGATACGTATCCAGTCTATGTACATCGAGCGCGGACCGTCAGCCAGAGCCGTAATCTTGTTCACGTCAAATATACCCGGGAAGTTGCCGCCCACAGCAAGGTTGGCAATGATAAAGTTCGGCTTGCCGAAAACTATACTGCGGTCATAATTGGGGTCATCGTTGGGCTCGAGGTCGGCATGGAAATAAGCCTCCATCTCAGGATGCTCGTCTTTGTCCATATACATGTCGATGGATGTCGGTGTCCAGAACATGGTCAGAATGTGGAAGTCATCTTCCACCGAATATGGCCATGTGACGGATTTCGCATCACTCCACACGGCGTCCCACTTTGCACCGACATGCATCGCACCGTTGAAGTAACGGTCCTGCGTACCTTTGTTGAACGCGTTCTGATGCCCGAGTTCGATAATGTCCGTCTCGCCGCAACGGGGCCAGCCTACCTGGTCGAAGTTGTTGCCCATCTGCCAGAATGCAGGCCACAGGCCATTGGCTGTTTGCGGGAACTTGATACGCGCCTCTATCTTGCCGAAGGTATAGTAGAGTTTGCCTTTGCTGTTCACGCGACCGGAGGTGCAGCCCTTGCCTTGGTACTGCTCCTTGGTGGCGGTCAGGATGAGACAATGCTTGCCGCTGGCAGGCTCTACGCCCATACTCACGCCTTTCGTGCAGTAGTACTGCAACTCATTGTTGCCGCCGCCGTCACCGTTGACCTCGATGTTCCAGCATGCAGGCAGTTCGGAGGACGTGAAGTCCATATTCCAGACGAGTTGGTAGTCTTGTGCATGCGCACACACACATGCAATCATTAAGGATGTAAACAGAGTGTAGAGTTTTCGCATAGTTGTTGAATTTTATTGCAATTTTAACCAACTGAAATTGACGTTTCCTCCAGATACGAGTCGTAGTGTGTGTTTGCCCTTCGTCATTGTCAGAGGCACCTCTTGCGCTGCCCACTTCGATTGATTCCACTGCAACTGTACCTGTGCAGCCTCGTTGCCGTCCACACAAATGGTCAACGGTGATCCGACTACCCCTTGATAACGAATACGCAAAGACTGTATATCGCTCGCGGCATCAATCCGGTACTCCACCCAGTTGCCACTAATAAGGCTCGTAATCATAAGCACCCCGGAATCCTCAGTTGAGGGACGAAGATGCGGAGCAGGCTCGAAATTTCCATTACGTATCGTCTCTGCCGCCGAACTGTTAGAATATGTGTTTGCCAATATCGGAGCGGCTGACGACAGCCATACAGTCTTGTCAAACGAAGTCAATCCGGCATATACCTCACCTTGCGGGGAAAGTGCGCCGATGTCGTCTTTGCTGAGCAGTTGCATATACGGATAACTATCCACCTTTCCGCTTGCACGTGGGATAAACCATGCATAACGCTCCACCATCGGTTCTGCTTCCAACATCACCACCGCCTCGTTCATATAATCAATCTGGGCTTCCATGCTGCCCGGAGCAGGGGAGTCCCATGAGCAGAACTCTGTCATCCAGACGGGCAGTTCGTACTTATCAAACCGGTGGAGGAAACTATACATCGCACTTGCCGACCCCATGTAGCAGTGCAACGCAATAGCACAAACATCGCTCTTAGGTATGAGTTGAAAGAACTCATCCAACCACTTCACCGGATCAGAATAGCCGGCAAGTGTTCCGTAGTTCATCGCCGGCGAAACGATCTTCAAACCAAGTTCCTGTGCCAATGCTTTCAATGCAGGCCACTTCTGAGCAGCCTGCTGAGGAGTCATGTTCGCTTGATCTGTCAAGTTCGGTTCGTTGAACGCAAGGATATATTCACATTGCGGATGGCTCTGTTTGTACGCTCTAATCTGCTCATCATTGACGCCGTTCCACGCCATCGGTATATAGTCTATTTTGTATTCATCGAGCATGTCGGATATTGTGGCGGACGAGGGCTGAGAGCCCCAGTTGTAGCACCATGATATATATGGTGCCAACGCCGCCACATCCTCCTGAGGGAACGAGGCAAAACTGTACCCCACTCCGCGCTTCTTACTCTTTGGCAGATACTTAATTGCTCCGGATAAGT
Source organism: uncultured Bacteroidales bacterium (assembly GCA_946403215.1). GTDB lineage: Bacteria > Bacteroidota > Bacteroidia > Bacteroidales > Paludibacteraceae > Colicola. The sequence goes on from CAMIZG010000004.1 coordinate 53,437, forward strand.
CTTCTTTCGGTTGTTCTGGTTCACCGTTGACTATAACAAAACACTCCGCCGTCACGGCTTGGTATGTTGCCTTGATCACGGCTCCGCCAGATTGTTGTGCTTGCACTATACCGCCGGATACAAAAGCTACCGTCTGATCAGAGCTGCTCCATTTGGCTACATTGGCATCCAGCACTTGCTCGTTCCACGTGAGCGACAACTGCTGCATATCACCGATCTCCATCTCCAGTGACTTCGGCTGGATAACCAATGTGCCTGCCGGAGTGTTCGCATTTTTGCATGCGGACACGGACATCATTGCCAATGCCAGCAAACCGATATGTACGATAGACTTATGCATTTACTTCATGACTTTCTGATATACACGCACCCAATCCACGTACATAATAACGGGATTATTTGTCGGGTCATTAAAGATGTCGTCGTTTATACTGCCTCCTAATGTACCTCCTATTGCAAGATTAAGGATAAAGAACTCCTTGTCAAAGAATGGCCACGAATCAATATCTTCTTCCGCCTTTTCTGCCATAACGATGGCTGTTTGCTTACCATCCACAAAGAACTTGATAGCATCTCTATCATACGCATATAAGTGTTCCCACTCGATGCCATAAGTATGCCACTCATTCTCCACCGAATGGTCTGCATAATAGCGTGCACTCCAGTTTCCGCCACGCATGCCGTTCTTATTATTGGTATGAACGGCATGAGAGATCATTGTCGGTTGCGAACCGACATGCTCCATGATATCTATCTCACCTTTCTTCGGCCAACTGCCTTTGCCTTTCATCCAGAAAGCAGGCCATGTACCTCTTCCAGCAGGCAGCATCATACGCGCCTCCATTTTGCCGTAGGTGAACTCACGTTTGTTCTCTGATTTGATACGCGCAGAAGTGTATTCGCTATTAACATAATGCTCCTTGCGTGCTTCAATCTCCAAACATCCGTTCTTTACCCGCAGGTTTTCCTGCCGATCGGTGTAATATTGTTTCTCTTGATTACCCCAGCCACCGTTACCGGTACCGATTTCAATAGTCCAGTTCGTGAGATCCAGAGCTGTTCCGTCGAACTCATCTTGCCACACAAGTTCGTAGTCACCCAGATAGGTGCCCCCCTCTTGGGTAACATACACATCCGCTGTTCCTGTTGATTCTCCTTTTTGGGCGGTAATAACAGCGTGACCTTCTTTCAAAGCTTCTACGATACCACCTGATACAGTCGCCACCGCCTCATCAGAACTGCTCCATGACGCATTTCCTGTTGACACTTGCAAGGTTTGGACATCCCCCACCGTCATAAACACAGCATTAGGAGTAATGCGTACAGTTTCCGTTACTTCCTTTCCTTTGCATGCAGCCAAGAGGATTACGAGGCTGACGATCAATACATGTTTCACTTTCATAATTGTGTATTGTTTGAATAATTAGAACCTAATGGGGCGATCAAACCCCATTAGGCGAAAGTAAACTTACTTCTTATAGATGAAGCAGGCATCGTATTGCAGACTTGCACCAACCTGGCCTCCACTTACGAATCCGAGTACGTAAAGTTGCGATTTAATATTGCTGTTGAATACCAGCCCCTTGTTGGTAAATACAGTCATCGGAACATCAATCTCCTGCCATGAACCATCACGTGTGAAATATACGTCGCAGTCATGACCCTCAAAATCCTTACCGCCTTCGGTTGCTCCAATAATCAGGTCAACCTCAGTGGTACCATAAAGACGGAAGTGGTGTGACTTGTCATCCGTTGACTTCATAGCAATATGGAAATAGTAATCTTGCGGAGCCTGCATGATTTTGTCAAGCAAAGCATTGTCTGCGTTCGCCAGCTCGCTATTCTCCGGATTAACGCAACGGATACCACCACCAGACCAACCTTGCGGAGCTACTACAGTAAAGGATACCCATCCTTCTGCTTCGCCATAGAAGTTCGCACCAGTTGTATTTCCTGCTGCATAGGTCTCACCTGTTGCCCATACATCTATGAACGAGTGATCGCTCGGGCGATAGTCTGCTACGACAACACTTGACGGCAGTTTTCCAAATGAAGTCTCATCCAATTGGAACAAGAAGTACTCGCTACCCTTCAGTGATACATGACGGTTCTCATCACCTCCGCCACCTTGGCCTCCGCCTTCGCCACCTTCGCCACCTTCACCGCCTTCACTACTTTTAGCGGTAACAGTAACCATAGCAGAGAGTTCTACTTCACCAACCTTAGCGGTGATGATAGCATTTCCTGCCTTAACAGCGGTTACAAGACCCTTCTGGTCAACAGTAGCCACTTCTGCCTTGTTAGAAGACCATTCAGCGGTAGCTTCCGGAGTGATGGCGAGTTGGAAAGTCTCACCCTCAACAATCGATACCTGGGTCTGGTTCAGCTTGTAAGCATCCGGAGTCTCTTTCTCGTTCTTGCAAGCAGAAAAACCTACCAGTGTCAGCGCTGCAAGCGCTACAGCAAATAATTTTTTCATGATTTGTTTTGTTTTGATTGTTAGTAAAATTTGTTAATCACAAACGATTAAGTTTGTATTTAGTTATATTGCGGATTCTGTGTCAATGCAGGATTCAGTTCGCGTTGTTTGGACGGAATCGGGAAAAGTTCATGTTTTCCCTCCACGAATGCAGCCATCTGCTCCTGTGCCTTGATTGTCTCGGTAGCCTTGTACGCGTCCATGTGTGCCTTCACGCCCGTGCCATCTAGTCCGTTCCAGCGAACGATGTCGAACCAGCGGTGTCCCTCCATTGCCAGTTCCACACGGCGCTCGTGACGAACGGCTTGCAGGATAGTAGGACTCGCTACCTCCACTCCGTTAACCTTGAATGCGTATCCCGGATAGGTTGACATGCCACGTATCGAACGAATCTGATTGAGGTCATTGATAGCAAGATTGCTCACACCTGCGCCAATACAAGCCTCAGCATGCATCAACAGCACGTCTGCATAACGGATGATTGTATTGTTGATCTCACCACGTGTGGCGTGACCTAACTTCGCATACTCCGTACCGGTTGCATTCAGGTACAACGCACGTTTGCGGCTTACGTAACGGCAACCCAGATAAATCTCTTCATTGGGGTTCTCTATCAAGCTGTCCAGCGGATTGAGGATCGTAATATCACGGCGTATATCGCCCGGTTCATACTCGTCGTAGAGGTTCTGGGTCGGCTTATTGAAGCCCCATCCACCACCTAGCAAGGACGAACGCGAACGAGTCAGAATAACCGAGAACGTACCGCGCGTAGCACCGAAGCCGCCTGCGTCTGCACCATAGTCGGAGGTCTCCTCTTCCATGTACTGCACTTCGAACACCGACTCCGGACCGTTCTCGCCCTCCAGCGTGAACAGATTTGCATAGTCCGCTACCAAGGAGTACTCGCCGGACGCGATGATACTATCGCCCCAAGCCTTGGCGGCTTCATAGCATTCAGCGGAACTCATGTTGACCTGTTTGTTCCAGTAATCTCCAGCCATATAGAGATAGGTCTTGAGCAACATAGCCTGCGCTGCGCCCTTGGTAGCGCGTCCCAGATCCTCTGCCGGATACTGCGAGCGAAGCCAGAGTGTGGCATTAGCTGCTTCCAGATCGGCGATGATAGCCTTGAATACATCATTCACCGAAGCACGCTCCAGTGACCAGCCATCCGTGCCGTCGATGACATCCAGCGTGAGAGGTACTCCACCGAAGATACGCAACAAACGGAAGTAATACATCGCGCGTAGGAAATGCGCCTCACCCAGCAGACGATTCTTTAGACGCTCATTCATAACCGAGTCGGTAGTCACTGTCGGGATATACTTCAACGATAGGTTGCAACGACCTACGCCCAAGAAGTTGGCACGGTAAATGTCATTCAACATATCGTTGTTGGAGATAGTTTTCCAGTTCTCCATATCGTAGGCATTGGCCATATCGTTGAGGTTCTGTCCACCTTTGAGCGCGTCATCGCTGACTATATCACCGATGAACCACTCCGAGCAATACGTCACCGCATACTCCCACTGCAGGGGCACGTAGTCTGCATTGACATTGTTAATACAGGCCTGACCACTGGAGAAGAAATCCTCCGCCGTATCCGTTGCCGGATTTTGAGCCGTCAAGTAGTCCTTACAACCGGTGAGCACAAGTACGGAGGTCAGAATACTGATTACAGATAATTTATATACGTTTTTCATAATCATTCTCCTTTCCATCATTAGAAATTAAGGTTAACACCAAAAGTCCACGTGCGGCTTTGCGGATAGTTGCCGTAATCGACACCGCTACCCACCTCAGGATCGAAACCTGAATACTTAGTGGCTGTCAACAGGTTGCTTCCGCTCACGTAAACTCGGGCACGTTGGATATGAGCTTTCTCCGTATATTGCTTAGGAATCGTATAACCGATTTGCAGGTTCTTCAGGCGGAAATACGAAGCGTCTTCCACGAAACGTGAAGAGTTTTCATTGTTGCTCGGTGCGCCTACCGGGTTCGGCAGAGCATCCGCACTGCGGTTCTCCAGATTCATCCAGTTGATACCCTTGTTCTGCAAGGCATCACGCACGAGGTCAGTGTAGCCGATCCAGACGTTGTTCATCGCGGTGGAGAGAGTCATCTCATCACCTGCGCCTTCCGTAACATGACGCAATGCATTATATACATCCACGTCTGCCACGCCCTGGAAGAACACCTGTACATCCACGCCGTAGAAGTCCAGACCAAGGTTCAGACCATACGTGAATGCCGGGAATGGGTTACCGACCATCTTCTTGTCGTTGTCGTCAATCTTGCCATCGCCGTTCAGATCTTTGTACTTCGCATCACCGGCATGAACACCGATGGTGGATGCATCGTACGAATAGAGGTGCGCCAACGCCTCCTCATCCGAGGTATAGACGCCTTCATATTCATATCCCCAGAAAGCGCGCAAAGGCAATCCCTCGGTAATAATTACACGGTCATCATAGTAGGTCGAGCCGCCATTCAGTTTCGTCAACTCGTTCTTGATCCATGAGAAGTTACCACCGATGCTATAATGCACCGGACCAACTTTGTTCTCGTGATTCAACACGATTTCCACACCTTGGTTACGGATATTACCAACATTCTTTACCATTGGGAACTGTGAACCTGCATGCGCCGGAGCCGGAACATACAGCAAGGCATCCTTCGTATCACGCAGGAAGTAGTCGATCGAGCCGCTCAACTTGCCGTTCCAGAATCCGAAGTCGATACCTGCATCCCACTGCTCGTTGGTCTCCCAACGACCATCTTGGTTGACATACGTAGTGATGGTGGCACCTTTGACGTTCACTGCCGGATTACCCAACACGTAACTGGAGAAATATGTCCCGTCTGCTATCGCGAGCACGAAATCGTTCTCGTTAACGCCGTCGTTACCTACCTGTCCCCAACCGGCACGAAGTTTTAGGTTATCCAGCCAAGGCAACTCTCTGTCCTTGATGAAGTGCTCCTCACTCAATCGCCATGCTAATGCCACGGAAGGGAAGACCCCCCATGGGTTCTTTTTGAACTTACTACTACCGTCAGCACGGAAGTTGGCGGTAATCATGTACCGACTGTCGTAGCTGTAGAATGCACGAGCCAAGAATGACAGACGGCGTTGACGATCCACGTCATCCGAAGCAGGAGTAATATCCTCCGTTGCTTTCTTCAAGTACCAGTTCTCCTCAATAGGATTCAAGATGGTGGCACCGGCACCACCCATAGTATAGTAGTTATATTCCGACCACGTCTGACCGGCCATGATTGAGAAGTTATGCTTGCCTATCTCGCGGGCGTAGGTCAGCGTAGTCTCTTCCAGCAAGGTGTTATAGCGCTTGATAGAACTGGACACGTAATTCTTCTCGCGTTTGTCATAGTTGCTATGCACGTATGCATTGCCGTAACCGCGCTCACGGTTGATGCTATTGTCTATACTTATTGACGAACGTAGTTTCAAGCCTTTGATCGGGGTAATCTCCAGAAATATATCGCCGACCCAGCGGTTTGCGGTCTTACTCGGGAAGTTCTCCTCTAGAATAGAGAACGGGTTATACACATTCTTGAAGTTCGACGAAGCAGATACGTTACCGCTCAGGTTTTCGCCAAGTTTGTTCTCACAGCCCTCGGGATAATGTGTCGGATCCCATGGAGCCATGCGCAACGACTGGCTCAACACACCGGCATTGGCATTATTGTTCGAGGCGTCATTCGTGGTCCAGTTCGTCATGAAGCTCAAATGCTCACCTATCTTCAACCATTTGAAGACCTCGTAATCCGAGTTGAGACGCAAAGTCAGACGTTTGTAGTCAGATCCCTTCAGCGTACCGTCTTGTCCGAAGTAGGATGCGGAGAAACTATAATGTCCCTTGTCGTTACCACCGTCAACTGATAGGTTGTAGTTATGAATAAACGCATTCTTACGGAACACCTCATCCTGCCAATCGGTGTTTACTGACGAATAATCAAATCCGTCAGGATACTTCTGCGTCTGTACTTTCGGATAGAACGGACTGTTGCCTGTATTATAGGCTGCCATCCACTCGTTGAAGCCCTTGTTGTAGTACATATCCAACGCATCCGCACCGTTCTTCATCGCATCAATAGCCAATTTCTTCTCTGCCATCGAATGCGAATCCATCAGGCTCAACTTGTGCCAACGGTTCTGCAGACCCCAGTAAGCATCAAATGAGACGTTGGCTTTACCCTCGCCACCTGACTTGGTGGTAATCAGTATCACACCGTTCGCGCCGCGGCTACCGTAGATCGCCGTTGCCGAAGCATCCTTCAGGATCTCCATCGACTGAATGTCATTCGGAGCCAGGAACGAGATGTCACTGGTGATAACTCCGTCCACTACATACAACGGATCATTGCCGCCGAGAGCAGAACCGATACCACGGATACGGATCTTTGCCGCAGCACCCGGCGTACCGTTGTCGCTGTTCACTGTCACACCGGCAGCTCTACCTTGCAAAGCTTGATCCAGACCGGCTGCAGGCGTCTTTGTCAGCTGATCCGCCTTCACCGAGGTGACTGCACCTGTCAAGTCAGACTTTTTCATCGTACCATAACCAACGGCTACGACCTCCTCCAGCATCACGTTGTCGGGCTGGAGAGTGATGCGCATAGGCGAAGCAAGCGCCTTGACTTCTTGGGATTTGTAACCCATGTACGAAACCACCAGCACATCGCCCACGTTGGCCTGCAACTCAAAGTTGCCGTCGAAATCCGTGATTGTACCGTTGGTCGTACCTTTCACCATGATATTTGCACCGATAACGGGGTCGGGTTCACCTTCCGCCATCACCACGCCGGTGATAACATCCGCATGAACAGCGACCGCTGCAAATACCACTGCACAAAACAAGAGTAGTTTTTTCATGTAGAATATGATTTTGTGTTGTAAGTATTAGATTCTTCACAAAGGTAGTCAAATTTATGCACTTTTGCAAGAAAATATACTTTTTTTTAGTTTTTTACACGTTTTTTTTCATTTTTTACTCAAAAACCCACAATTTGCCCCATTATTGAGTACATTTTTCCGTCCCGTAGGATAAATATCCTACCGTCACGCAACACTTTCTGAATGCTGTATGCAGACTGCTGATTGCTGATTGGTGACTGCTCTGCTGTGAATATCGGATTGCATCTGCCCGAACCGTACACCTCCATCTCCCACAGCGAGGAGCCGTAGCCGGTGTTCCGCTTCTTGCACAGCAGCCGCACGTACTGACCTTTGCTGCCCTCCGGCAGTTGGATAGTCTGCGTGCCACCGGCAGCACCTGTTTTCGAATAAACGGTTTCGTAGGCTACAGCGTCGTCGCTGAGTAGCAGTTCATAATCCGTTGCATAGGCGTTCTCCCATATGAGGCGTACCGTCTCCAGCAGGTAGCAGTCCTGCAAATCGACTTCTATCCACTCGTTGTCCAGGAAACGGCTTGACCAACGGGTATCCGTCTTGCCGTCAAACGCCTTGTCGGCTCTGGTGCCGTCACCTTCAGCGCCCGAGGCGGTGGCAGGCTTGCCCAATGCGAGGTTCACCTCGGAGTACGGCTGCACGTGTATCACAGCGACAGCCTCTCCGCCTTGGCAGGTATAGGTCTGCTGGTAATCGCCTGTCTCGGTTGCGTAATAGGTATAATAGCACGTATCCAGCGCAAAGCCGAACTGGTTGACCGGACACACGGTGAACTCCTGCACTTCGCCTACAGGCATCGTGACCTCGGCAGGCCTAACGGTCACGTCCGCCACTTTCTCGCCCTCCAGTACGATGAGAGTGAGTGTGGCACTCACGCCTTGTACGGTAGCCTTCACCAGTACCTCACCGGCGCCGGTGGTGGTCACCTTGTTGCCCTGCAGCGTTGCCGCGCCGCTGACGAGTGCGTAACTCGCCGTAGCGTTCACCACTGTGCCCTGTACGTTATAGGCAACGGCGCTGAGCGTGGTGAACTGTCCTTCGCTGAGCACGGTGTCAACGGCTGCCAGTGCTACGGCAAACACCTTGCTTGCATCGCCCTGTAGCGGACGGCCGTAAGCTTCCAGTTCGTAGAGCGAGGTGCCGTACTGCGTGGCGCGCTTGTTGCCCGTCAGACGGATATACCGTCCGCGTGAGGTTGCACCCTGCGCCATCATCTGCTGCGCCAGTTCCACGCGCTCCACACCACCCGACGAGGTAAGGCGCAGTGTTTGCCAATCGGTATTGTTGCTGCTCAGTCCGATGGTATATTCGGAGGCATAAGCGGCTTCCCAACGCAGGACAAGGTGGTCAATATAGCAGGTTTCGCCCAGGTCAACGGTCGCGTACTCGTTGTCGTTGTGTGCCGAGCCCCAACGGGTGGAAACATCGCCGTCGGTGAGGTGCTTGGCCAGACATCCGGCATTCTCCTCGGAGGTGGCGGTGACGGGTTTGTTCAGCGCCAGGTTCGGGTACGGAAGGTCCCATGCCAGTTCGTCTTTCTGCTGGGGTGTGTTGTCATCGGCGATGGTTGCTGTCTCCTGTTTGCGCGTGCCGTCCGTCAGTGTCAGTCCGGGCTGCACGGTGAGTGTCATCGCGGCTGCACCGGTGAAGTGCACGGTCAGCGGCGACGAGCCTGCGTTATATACGGCGTATGTGGTCACACCGTTGCCGTCGGTATAGGCGCAAGCCAGCGGATGATCGCAACGGATGTCGTAGCGTTTCTCGCCCAGGCCTCTGTGGCTGTGCGTCAGCCAGTATGTTATACCGCCGGTATCGGGGTTCTTGGCGAGAGGCTTGCCCATCTGGTCCATCCTGTCCCAAACGCGGGCTGCACTGTCCGGCTCGAACAACGACAGATAGCTCAGGCACACGTTGCCCAAGCCCGACTCGTCGCCCAGACCGCCGGTGGCGGCCTCGTAATTGCCTATCTCCTTGCCCTTGTACATCTCGGTGTAGTCCCATCGCGTGAACGCGAGGTCCTCGCTGAAGAAGTTTGACAGGATGGGCGAGATAGGCAGCCACTGTATCGAGTGCATCCAAACCGGATCGCCCGAGAACCAGGTCCACCAGCCTACTCCCTGCATGGTCAGGTTGCAGCAGTAAGGGTGCTTGTATTTGGTGTAGTCGATGTTACGACGATTACGGTCAAACCAGTACTCCGCAGCCGTACGCGTCTCCAGGGTATAGCCGAAGATACCGGCCTCCAGCATCTCTTGGTCACCAAGTGCTGCGCCTAACATCCATACGCCACCCCAGCCTTGGATAGCCTCACTCGTGGACTCCTGGCCGTTGCCGTTGCCGCTGTTACCCAGGCCTCCGGCAAACGAGTGACCGCAATACGGGTCAAGGGTGCGGAACCACGGCTCATCGGCACTGCGCTGCCAGTTGGCGTAATCGCGGGCAACCTCGCGCGCCAAAGGACCGTACTGCTCACGGAAATCAGGATCAAGCATGCACAGCACGGCGGAGGCATACACAAAATAGCCGTAATGGAAATGGTGGTCGTTGAAGGTATCGCTGTCGTATGAACAGTCGAAGCCTACCAGGGCGCCCCAACGGTTGTAGCGTGCGAAGTACATACGCGGCTCGCCGGGCGTATAGGTGTACCAGTCGATGAGCGTTGTTTTCAGGCGCTGCTTGGCAAGGCGGAACGTAGCCGTATCCCCCATCTGTAGGGCGAAGGTCATGTAATGCATCATCTGTATCAGGCCCTTGCCGCCCCAGTAGGTGTCACCGCCGAAGGTGCCGCGCGCCGCATAATCGGCGTTCAGCGCCGTCATGCGCTCCTTGGAAAAGCCTTCCGCCCATTGCAGCGGCTGCGGGAAGAACGGCAGGATACCGTGTACCGCATATACGAACGAGAAGCGGTTGCCCTCCAGCACCTTCATCGTGCCGCGCGGGCTCAAGTATGTGGCCGTGAAATCAGAATAGTTGCTGTTGTAATAGTGGTGCGGCAGGAAACCTATCAGACAGTCAGCGGAGGAAGAGGTGGCACCAGTGGTTATATCCTCGGTGGTAAGGCTGAACGTGGTTGTCAGCTGCGACATGCCTGCATTATACGTATATTGAACACGTGTGCCACGCGGAACACGCTTGGCGTACTGCGACACCTTGGCGGCGTCAATGCCGTCGGTCAGGAGTGCGAGCACCGTCCACTGCCTGCCGCGCTCCGAATAGGATGACACACTGTATTTGGTTGCATCGGGATTAACTACATTCACCTGAATACCTTGCGCCTCGACCCAAACGAGAGGCGAACCGTGGACACAGGTCACCCGCACCCAGGCATCGGCGTCCTGCATAATGAACGACACCGCGAAATCCGACCAACTGTCCACCAGCGCCTCGGTGAAGGCGGCACGCTTGCTGGTTGAAGTATTGGTGAACGAGGCAGTCAGCGGCGTGTCCCACTTCACCTCACATCCGGTCGGTTCCCAATAGGTGGGATAACCGACGGAGAGCCCTTCCTCGGTGGCTTCCGCCCAACCCGGGTAGAACCATATCTTGCCTGTCCATGTATTGACCAGCGCGTGTGTCCACCAGTCGTTGGTGGGTAGAGCCAGCGTACCGGGCTTGCTGCCGTCGGGTGCACCCAAACGCTGTAACAATGTGTCAGGAAGATATATCCTGCGATGCTCCATCTGGTAGGCCTGTGAGCCGCCACGCTCGGAGGTACGGCTGGCACTAAGCGGAGCGAACGAGGCATACGAACCGCCGCCGACACGCACCGGCTGCTGTGCGTTAACAACAATCAGACTGCCGAAAAGCAGCCCGCTGACGAGCGTAAACAGATAACCGATGGAGTGAAATGTGTTTTGCATGATAAGTGAACAGGTGAAAATTTTTTGCAAAGGTACGTAAATAAATTTAAAAATGCAAACCTGTTCACTTGTTAGTGTAATCTTGTGAAAGAGATTTTAGGGATTTTCAGGGTTCTGACGTAATTTTTGTGAGGTGTTCTTTCAGGTTAGCCTGGGCGTCCAGCTCCATTTTGCAGCGCATGCGGTAGCGCAACATTTCTACGCCGCGGGTGGACAGCCCGAGCATGGGAGCCATCTCCTTGGTGAGCATACCCATGCGGATATAGATGCACAGTTTGCGTTCCTGCTTGCTCATCCAGGGATAGCGCTCGGTGAGGCGTTTGCAGAAACCTGCATTCACCTCGTCGAAGTTCTCCTCAAACCGCTGCCAGTCGATGCTGTCGTCCTTCTCCTCCAGCAGGCGCTGCTTCAGCGATTGCAGACGTTCCTCCGCCTTCTTGATGTTATGGCTTTGCAGTTCGTGTATCGTCTTGTCCAGTGCTTCAGTCAGTCGTGCCACCTCCTCCTGACGGCCTGCTTCCTCGTGCAGAATACGGCTGAGCTCCTGGCTCTTGGCCTGCAGGCGCGTCTGTGCTTTATCGTTCTCCAGTTGCAGGATGCGCAGTTGCTGCTCATGCAGGGTTTTGCGCTTGGAGCGCTCCGCCAGCATATACAGAAGCCAACCTATCACAAACAGCCATCCGCAGAGAACCATGACAAGCAGGGTACGCGCCCACCATGTTCTGTACCACGGAGGGAGGATGGTGAAGGTCCATGCGCGGCGGATCTCCTCCTGTACGGCGCCCTCGGCAGCCGTGCGGCAGATTACCTCCAGCGTGTAGTTATCCTCCTCCAGCGAGGAGCACTCGTAGTACGCTCTTGTCGTGAACGGCGTGAACTCCTTATCGCGGGGCAGGAGGCGGAAGGCGTACTGCGTATTGTCGGCAGGTACGCGGTTGATGGCACAACTGAACCGCAAGGTGTGGTTGTCGTACGGCAGGGTAAATATCTCTTTGTCTTTACGTGCTTTGTCCTTGCTCTCAGCGGTTTGCCTGTCTGTCCGGCCTGTATTCAGCGATTCGCCATATACTGTCTCCCCGTCCTGATTAATCAGATTCACCTCACGCAGATATAACTGCAGCGGACCGCCGGCTGCTGATAGCTGATAACTGATAGCTGACGGCTGACGGCTGACCGTCAATCTATTATACCCTTGCAGCGTGCCTACGATATACGCGCCATCGGACTCATAGACGTTCTCAAACCCGCCCACAAAATCCGTTTCGCCGCTATACAAGGGCTGTGCAGCACGATAGTTCTCCCCCTCGCGTACGCGGATATAGAGTATGCCGTCCTGCACATAGAGGATGTTTCCCCCGCTGTCCATGTAGGTGAGGGCGTAATACCCTTCCCCGTTGAGGCGGTCAAAGATTGACCGGTCACGGCGGAGCACGCCGTCAGCGCCCACCACGCGGCAGTAGTCGCGGCAGCTGATGAGTATCTGCTCACCCAGCCGGCTTATGTTGAACCAGTCATGTACAGCATTGTAGGGTTGGACGGAGTGAACGCTGAGTGTCTGTTCATCCGTCCACTCAAGCCGTACGACGCCCGATGTGGCGACAGCCCAAACGGCACCGGTGCGGTCCACCTGCCAGCGGAAAGCGGTATCGTCAAAGCCCTTGACTTTGGTCATGTGCCACATGGTACCACTTAAAGATTGGAAGATTTCAAGATTTGAAGATTTATTATCCGAGCTAAGCCGTGGAAGATTTGAAGATTTGTCCAGCACCCAGAAGCCGGAATAACTGCCGGCGATGATGCGTCCGTCGGGTAGCTGCTGCACTTTCCAGAAGCCCTCATCGGTGCACAAGGGTTTGACTCGTGTACCTTCGACGACAAACAGTCCTCTGTTATGGCAGCAGAACACCGTACCGTCCAGCTCGTTCAGGCTCCACACCTGCCCCATACTACCCTCTACAAGTTGCAGGGGCAGCGCGGTGTTGGTGCGCGTGTAGAGGCCCTGATTAGTGCCGTAGTAGTAGCGCATCCGGCTGCCTTCCTGCACACGCAGAGCGGCATAGCCCGTGCCGAAGTCCGTCTGCGGGTCGCTCAGGTACTGCCTGGTGGACGCCAGCTGCACATAATCGATGCCCTGGTCCAGCCCGACCCAGAGGTTGTCGCGGCAGTCGAACGCCATGGACAGGACGGTATTGTTCTGCAGTCCGTCGGGACGCGAGATGTAGCGGCACTGGGTGCCGTCGGTATTGACCACAACAATGCCCTGAAGAACCGTACCCAAGGCAATCTTGTCGCCACGTACGGCAAAGGTGTAGAGCTGGTTCTTGCGAATGAACGCATCCGCCTCAGTGCGGAAAGGAGCTATCTGCGTGCCATCGTAGACGAACAGACCGCCGAGGTCGGTGGCTATAAGGAGCCTCTCGGCATCCAAGGCCTGAATGCAGCGCACCTCATAGCCACGGAGTATATCCGAACCATGAATACGGTTCATGCGCGTGCCGCTGAGCAGATAGAGGCCGTTATCCGTACCGACATAAACCGCACCGCCTATCTGTTCGGCGCAGAACACGCGGCTGGCTACCTTTACCGTCTGCAGGTTCTCCAGCTGACGGTCAGCGGTATAGGTGCCTACGATAATCAGGTGACGCGTCATAAAATACACCTGACGGTCCACCACCTCGATGTCCCACACCTCACCAAAGGTTGGTTCGATGTCCGAGAGGAGTGACGTATATTGCAGTCCGCCGGTTGACGTAGGGGTAAAGACGCCGAAATCATTAGTTGCGCCGATAAATAGCGCACGGTCATCGAGCCTGGCAATGCTGCGCGGCAGGTTGCCGTAATAGAGGCCATACACACGCCACTCGGCACCGTCGAACTCAAGCAGGCCGTAGTTGTTAGCCGCATAAAGCCAGCCGTTGGCTGTGGTTACCAGCTGCCAGTTCTGCGTACCGGCGGCATAATCGGCCACGGCATAGTTGGTCACGGGCACGTTCCATCCGGCATTAATAGCAGGCGAGCATGTAATAAGAAACAATAGTAGTATAGAGTGTAATCGTTTCATGATACAAAACAGCGCCGGGGAATGCATGCGAATGCGAACGTTAGTAGCGGAACGATGAGCCACCGACGAACTCGCGGAGGAACGATGTTGGCGGGATTTCCTTCTCGGGTATTGATTCGAAGTACGAGAGGAACTTGATGAGTCGGTGTGCCTCGGCGTACTCGTCGCAGTACTTAGGCACATCGGCGAGGATAGGCTCGGCGTGGCGCTTGAGTACAGCGAGCTCGAACAAGAGCGAGGAGTTGAACATGACATCAGCTTCCTCCTGGAAGGGGTAGATCCAACGCTCCTCACCGCGGCGGACGCTGGGGCAGCGGTTGATGGTATCGCGTGCCGAGTACCCGCGGTAGCGGTAGTCGCGCACAATACGGCGGATGAGGCGCACATCAGTTGTGGGGATCCAGTTATGGTTGTCGAGGTTGACCGTGGTTAGTGAGGAAACGTAGATTTTGAAAGTTTTGTCACGCGGTATATTAGGCAGCAATTGCGGGTTGATGGCGTGCAAGCCTTCCATGATAACAACGGTGTCGTCCTGGAGCTTGAGTTTGTTGCCCTTGAACTCGCGCTTGCCAGTCTCGAAGTTGAAGGTCGGCAGTTCGATCTCCTTGCCGTCCAACAGGTCAGCTACTTGCTGGCGGAAATACGGCAGGTCGAGTGCCTCGATGTGCTCGAAATCCCAATCGCCGTTCTCGTCGAGCGGCGTGTCCTCGCGGTTGACGAAGTAGTTGTCCATCGACAGCACGACTGGACGTATGCCGTTGACGAGCATCTGTATGGTCAGACGTTTGGAGAACGTGGTCTTACCGGATGAGCTTGGACCTGAGATAAGCACGAACTTAGGCATGCCGTTCGGGTGGTTGACAATCATGTCGGCGATCTGCGATATCTTCTTCTCGTGCAGCGCCTCGGAGAGCTTGATCATCTCGAAGGACTTGTTGCCCTTGCATGCCTTGTTGAACTCGCCTACGTTACTGATCTTGAGGAGCTTGTTCCAAGCCGTATATTCGTTGAAGATGCCGAACATCTTATCTTGGTTGCAGCTATCCTCGAGCTGTGTGGGGTTGGTGCGGCTGGGTATGCGTAGCAGGATACCCTCATGGTAGAGCTCGATCTTATAGACATTGATATAGCCTGTTGACGGCATGAGTGCCGAGGTGTAATAGTCTATGAAGTCGTCGATGCGGAAGTAGCGGCAGTATGGGTTGCCCAGAGTCTGGAACAGCGTGGTCTCGGCATCGTGGCACTCCTGGAAGAGGCGGATGACCTCCTTGGTCTGCTTCTCCTCTGTGATGATCGGTTTGTCGGCAGCTATGATCTCGTGCATCTTGGCATCGATAGCGCTGAGCACATCGGCGTTGACCTCCATGTTCGTACCGTCGAAGTTACGGAGCGTGCAGTAGTAGCCCTTGGATATAGGGTGCTCCACGCGTAGGTCGGTCTTGGGATAGAGCGAGCGCACGGCGTATGCCATCACCATCTCCAGCGTGCGTACATAGCAGCGCATACCTGCAGAGCAAGAGGCATCTACGAACTCGATGTCCTTGGGCTTATATACAAGGAAGGTCAAGTCCTGAATCTTGTAATTGACTCGGGCTGCAACCACGGGGTAGGGCAGTTGCAGACCTGTTAGACGATACACATCAAGCAACGCGATGCCACGCTGTATGTCGTAGTATTGCTTGTTGTTCTTGCAATAGATGGTGACTGTATTCTCCATATAATCGACGATATTTGAGGGTTATAGTGTTATCTGGCCAAATTGGTCAGACCTTAAATTCGCGTGGTATAGGGGTCTCGAAGTGCACAACCTGCTCGGTGGCGGGGTGTACGAACTCGAGGATTCGTGCGTGCAGGCAGAGTCGGTCAACGGGCGAGAACGTGTTGCCATGACCGTATTTTCTGTCGCCTACTACGGGGTGACCGATTGAGGCGAGATGAACACGGATCTGGTTGGTACGACCGGTCTCAAGGTTAAGTGCTACCAGAGAAAGAATGTTATCTTCCTCTGTTGCTCTTAGGTCTTTCCCTGCATTCGTTATCGTGTCGTTTACGTCTCGTTTACGTGTCGTTGTCGTGTCGTTTACGTGTTTGAGCGCTCTTGTGCCTAACACTTCGTAGTGTGTGACGGCTTTCTGTCCGCCGTCATCTACGGGCGAAGAGAAGACCATCGCGTTGCGTTTATCCTCGGTGAGCCAGGTGGTGATGGTGCCTTTCTGCTCGGGCAGAACACCCTCAGCGAGGGCTATATAGGTGCGCTTGGTGACGAGTTGCCTCCAGTAAGTGCGCATATATTCTTGCAGTTGGGGTGTCTTGGCGAAGACGAGCAGTCCGCTTGTCTCGCGGTCAAGGCGATGAACAACGAAGATGTTGTTACGCGGGTGCTGTTTCCTGACGTACGCTTTGAGTATGGACAGGGCTGTCGTTTCTGCGCTGTCGGGGTTGGTGGGTACGGTCAGCAGACCTTGTTTCTTGTTGACGACCAAAAGGTAGTCGTCTTCATATACGAGTGAGAGTTTTGGGTGGTGCAGCGTGGTGGTGCCTGCCTGCGAGAGGATCGTTACCTCGTCGCCGGCATTGAGGGCTTGGTCGCCACGCGTACATATAGCGCCATTCACCTGCACGCGTCTGGAGCGCAGCAGCTGTTTGATGCTGGTGACACTCATACCGCCGAGCTTGGCTTGCATCAAGTCAAGTAGGGTGGTGGCTGCTGTGGCGCGTAAGATGGTGTTGTTCTTTCGTTTCATGGGTGATGCGTGATCCGCCAAACGTGGCGGATGCGGGGTGTTGTGTGATCCGCCAAACGTGGCGGATGCAATAAAAATGAGGCGAGGCGAGCATGGTGCTCGCCTCGCTGCATAGTTAGTTACGCTTGCGGTTGCCGTAGCGTGACATGAACTTGTCAACGCGACCTGCCGTGTCAACCAACTTCGACTTACCAGTGTAGAACGGGTGCGAAGTGTTGGAGATCTCCAACTTGATCAGGGGATAGGTCTGACCGTCGATTTCGATGGTGTCCTTCGTGTTAGCGCAAGAGCGGCTGAAGAACTGTGTGCCATCCGACATATCTTTGAAAACTACTACGCGGTAGTTCTCGGGATGAATTCCTGCTTTCATAATTTAAACTTCTTTAATTGTTAATTACTCAGCAGCAGCTTCAGCTACTACGTTAATCTTAATTGTTGCCTTAACCTCGCGGTGCAGACGTGCTGCAGCCTCGTACTCGCCGAGCTCTTTGATAGGCTCAACGGTGATGACCTTCTTGTCCACGTCGATCTCCTGAGCTTTGAGTGCGTCAGCGATCTGCTGTGTGGTAACCGTACCGAAGATCTTGCCGTCCTCGTTAGCCTTAACGGGTACGGTGATAACGGTGTTAGCGAGTTTCTCTGCCAGTGCCTGAGCGTCAGCCAGAAGCTTGGCGAGCTTGTGAGCCTGCTGCTTCAGGTTCTCGGCGAGTTGCTTGCGGTTGCTCTCGTTGGCGATGATAGCCAACTTGTTGGGCAGCAAGTAGTTACGTCCGTAACCGTCGCGTACCTTAACGATATCGTTCTTGTAGCCCAGGTTGGCTACGTCTTGTATCAGAATGATTTCCATAATTTCTCTCTGTGTTAAAGGTTAAACATTATTTCATCATGTCTGTTACGTAAGGCAGCAATGCCAAGTGGCGAGCTTTCTTAACAGCCTGAGCAACTTTGCGCTGGAACTTGAGCGAAGTACCGGTGATACGGCGGGGCAGGATCTTGCCTTGCTCGTTGAGGAACTTCTTGAGGAACTCAGGGTCTTTGTAATCCACGTACTTGATACCGGCTTTCTTGAAGCGGCAGTACTTTTTCTTCTTCTGATCCGTCTGTTTCGGGGTCAGGTAGCGAATCTCTTCATTCTGTGCCATGATTAAGCCTCCTCTTTTTTAGTGTGGTTACGACGTTTCTCAGCATACTCGAAAGCATACTTGTCAAGACGGGTTGTGAGGAAGCGAAGCACGCGCTCATCACGGGTGAACTCAGTCTCGAGCTTTGCAATGAATGCCGTCTCTACATCAAACTGCAGTACGCAGTAGAATCCGGACGTCTTTGCTTGGATGGGATACGCAAGCTTGCGCAGACCCCACTCCTCACGATTCAGGATGGTGCCGCCATTCTGTGTGAGAAGGTTCTCGAATTTGTCGACCGCTTCCTTCATCTGTGGCTCAGACAAAACGGGGGTAAGTACGAAAACGGTCTCGTAATGATTTACCATAATTGTTTTGATTAATGTTAATGGGTTAATAATTATGCCTTGGCGCACATCCGTTTGCGGATCAGTGGTTCGCACATGAAGGCGCACAAAGCGTTGCAAAGATACGAATATAATTTTAAATTGTCAAATCTTTCGAAAGAAATCGTGCGGGTGCGTTCGATTGTTTTATATTTTTGCACCTGCACGTTGCAAAAGCCGCATGTGTGCTTGCGTGTGAATTAATTATTGATTAGTTGTGCTCACATGAGCGATGATTCGAGAATATTGCGGAGTGAAGAGGGGCATAATTTCCTGAAAATAGTCGTTTCCCCTGCAGTGAGGCTCATAATGACGCACTTGTCACAGACTTACTTTTTGAATAATGCAAGTCTTTTATGCAGGAAGTTGCAATAATCTGTGGATTTTGTCGCAATTCGTGAAAAAACAAGATGTTTTTGATATATGCGAGTATGTTTGGCGGCAATGATGAAGAGTTGCTGTTTTGACGTATTAATATAGCATTTGTTGAAAACTCGAGGAAAAAATTGGACAAATATTTGCAATTGCGAATTATTTTTTGTACCTTTGTGCGATTTTTGCGCGTATTATGCGCGGATGTGTTGAAAATTAGGGATATTAGCCCCTCGCGAATAGCGGGTAGCTTGGTTACGGAAAAATATAAAATTTTATAATACAATGTCAAAGATTTGTCAAATTACCGGCAAGAAAGCCATGGGTGGATGCAATGTGTCTCACTCGAAGCGCCACACAAAGCGCACATTCGATGTGAACCTCTTCCACAGAAAGTTCTACTGGGTAGAACAGGATTGCTGGATTCAGCTGAACGTGAGTGCAGCTGGTCTGCGTACTATTAACAAGATCGGTTTGGATGCTGCGTTGAAGCAAGCAGCCGAAAAGGGTTACCTTTACGAGTAAAAAAGGAGGATTACAGTTATGGCAAAGAAAACGAAAGAGGCCCGCGTGCAAGTTATTCTTGAGTGCACCGAGCAGAAGAACAGCGGTGTAGCAGGTATGAGCCGTTACATCACGACCAAGAACCGTAAGAATACTCCTGACCGCCTCGAGCTGAAGAAGTATAACCCGTATTTGAAAAAATACACCATCCACAAGGAGATTAAGTAATCCAAGTTGATGTGCTAAATTAGAAGGAGATTAAACAATGGCAAAGAAAGCGGTTGCAACACTTCACACCGGCAACGCCGGACGTAACCACACGAAGTGCATCAAGATGGTAAAGAGCCCTAAGACTGGTGCTTACATCTTCCAAGAGGAAATCGTAGAGAACGAGAAAGTACAAGAGTTCTTCAAATAAGTTAATGTACCCGCGCATATGTGCGCGTGAAGT
Organism: uncultured Bacteroidales bacterium; assembly: GCA_946403215.1. Lineage (GTDB taxonomy): Bacteria > Bacteroidota > Bacteroidia > Bacteroidales > Paludibacteraceae > Colicola. Next base: position 73,345 of record CAMIZG010000004.1, read on the forward strand.
AAACAAACGCCCTGCTCAATCGAGCAGGGCGTTTGTTGTTGGCGCAAGGCCGGAGGTTATTTTACCTCCAGGCCTTGTACGGTAAACATCTTGCTATCACGGATGAGGAAGAGCTGTCCGTTGATGATCAGCTTGGCTGTGGTTACAGCAGCGCTGCTGTTGTCGATAGCGGTGCTAACCTTCTTAATCGGGCGGAGCGACAGACGGTTGTTGAATGTGCCTTTCTCAGAGTAGATGCTGACGGTCTCGCTCAGACTGTATGTGCTGTTGGTGAGTGCATCGTAGAGCTCGTAGTCGTCAGCATAAACGGGCATATTCAGTTCAATCGTTCCGGCATTGAGCAGCGCGTATCCCAGGTGCAATGCATCATCGCCAGCAGGGCGAACCATCTGAGCACACTCAATATTATCAACGTCAAGGAAGTACATTTGGATAGGTGCGGTAGCCGTCATGAACTTGGCAGCATCGCGACCTGCTTCATACTTCACGCTGGAGTTGGTGCGGAAGAGAACACGTGTCTTGTCGGTGTAAGCGCCGGCGGTAGCCTGTATATCAATACGGCTGTTCTCCTCAACCTGTGCTGTGCGGCGTGCGGGTGCGGGACTGTTGGCGCCTGCAAACGAGAGTTCGCTTTCCTCCTCTGCTTGGATGAAGAAGGCCTGCAGCGGTTGCAGCGTGAGTTCCTCTACCAGGGTGTTGGTGTAACCCACGCCATCCCAAACGAATGCTGATGCGTCCTGGATGCCGCTGATGGAGTAGGATTGCGGTGTAATGACAGTGTTGTAGGGGTTGCCCACGAAGTTCCAGTTGGCGTTCTGCTCAAACTCAGCCTCGTAGGATGCCAGCGGAATAGTGAGCTCGTCCTGCATCAGGTTCTCGGGATAGATATTCAGACGCAGACGGCCGGCTTGTGTGCTATAGATAATATAGCCTTGGGTAGCATTGAATGTTGCGGGTGTCTCCCAGCCGGACTTGGCCTGTGCACGAACAGCGCCGTTGTATGCGCCCCACTTAACTCCTGCGAGCTCGGTGGTGACGAACATGTCGCTGCTCCATCCGTCGCCTGTCATCGGTTGCGGCAGGCAGAAGAACGTCCACTGGTTAGCAGCTACGCTGATGTCCACGAACGACGGACCGTACTCGGCACGGAACGTGGTGTCGCTATATATAGTGACTTGGCGGATTGCCTCTTCGCTGCCGTCGCTCCAGCGGAGGAAGTGCTGTTCGGTGTTGTCTTGCGCCTCCAGGCTGATGGTGTTGCCCCACTGAACGGTCTGAGTGGTGGGCTCTTGGTCGCCAAGGATGATGGTAACAGTGAATGCCAGTGAGGCCTCAGTGTATCTGGCAACGTAGGTCTCGTCGCTGTTTACCTCGTGGAGCTCCGGTGTCCAGCCTGCCCAGGTATAAACGATGCCGTCGATGGTGTCATTAGGCAGTGAACCATTGAACTGCGGCATTGTGCCGTATGCCAGGGTGTCAACCTGAAGAACAGTCTCCTCGTCGCGATCCAGGAAACGGATCTCGTATTGGTTGGTGATTTGCTCGAACTGCGGCGTGAAGGTCTGCGAAGTACTTACGGTCTCAGGAACGGTCGGATTCCAACCGGTGAACTGGTAGGAGTATTGGGCATCACCTTGTTTCTCCGGATCTTGAGGAACCTCGATAGTGTCGCCATAGAAGTACGACTTTGACGTGAGCGTCTCGCCGGTGGCGTCAAGGAACGTGATGGTGTACTCGTTGTGCCGGTAAATGGCATTGAGTGCCATAGACTCGTTGAGGGTGATGGAGCGACTCTGGGCGGTCTGCTCGTCACTCCAACGGAGGAAGGTGTAGCCAGGGATATCTTTGGCAACAATGGTCATCGTTTGACCTGCAGCATAACTGCCGCTACCATCCGGAGCGTAACCCGGAATAGTGTCTTCTGTAGCCTGGTCAATAGCAGCAAGCGAGAGGGAAACCGTGAGTGTACCGGGGTCACTCGGGAAGTCCTGCGCCATCATGCTTGCGCCAGACAGAATGCCTAATACGGCAATCAGAGTAAAGATCTTTTTCATATCTGTACGATTTTAATTGTTAATTCTGTAAAAATATTTCCGTCCGTTTTGGATTACAATGCCTTGGTATGAGGCATCCACGGGCAGACCGAGGATGTTATACATCGGAGCTGAGGTGTCGAGCTCATGGTGCTGTCTGTTGACAGGCAGGGCAGTCTCGTCAGCCTCAGGCGTGAGCCAGAACTCGGTGAGAACCTCTTGTTCGCCATCTTCACCGGTGACGTACAGAGCATACATCGGGTCTTCCTCTCCCCCCTCGCCGCCTCCAGTACCGGTAATAGGGCCGTAGCTGGCATCGTCATCGCCCGGAGTGACATTCACCTTGTTGAAGTCTGCCGAACCGAAGCCGGACAGAGCAGGGCCACCGGTCTCGTCAACATCCTTGATGCGACGGATGAAACGAATGTACCTGCGCAATGCTGCCGCCGAAGGAACGGACTTGACGTGCATGGCAACGGAGTCGAAGGTGATCTTGGCTTCCGGTACACCGATGATAGGTACTTGACCTACCGCCTCCATGGCACCATCGCCCGTGATGAGGACGTTCGACTGCGATGAGATGATGGTGTCGGCTGCAATCCTTGACGTGTCGCGCAAGATGATGGTCAGGCTATCCGAACCGGAGTAGCTGATAGCGGTACCTTCCGTCTCCCCCACTTCCATCGATGCGTTGGTCAGGGTCAGAGTGTTCTCCTCGGTGTTGTAGATGACGGTCTGGTCACCCAATACATCATACTCCACAGGCAACACCTGTGTGCTGTCGCTCATATCAATCGTGTCGCCCATTATCACTACAACGGGCGGGACATATACTACCCCGGGGTCGGGCGGGAAATCGGAGTCAGACGGCGTAGCAGGGTCATCGGCCATAACCTGCACCAACGGATAAACCAGCATAAGCAGGCTTGTAAGAAGCATGTGAGAAATGCGCATTTGCATAAGACTAAGAAAAGTTTTAGTTATTCTAATGCATTTTCGCCACAAAGATACGAAAAATTATTCAAATATGCAAATATTTTATAAAATATTTTACTTTTATTACGAATTATTTGTTTTTCTTTCCGATTTTTTGTATCTTTGTGGTCAAAAATCGTAAAATTTGAATCATAAATGAATATCCCTTCAATTATCAGTCGTCGTCTATCGCTGAGCGAGAAACAGGTTCAAGCCGTGATAGGTTTGCTGCGTGAGGGGGCCACTATCCCGTTCATTGCCCGCTACCGCAAAGAGCGCACTGGTTCGCTCGATGAGGTGCAGATAGCCGCTGTTGAGGCTGAAAACGCCAAACTCGAGGAGTTGGAGCACCGCAAGGAGACGGTGCTTGCCACCATTGAGGAGCAGGGGCAATTATCAGATGAACTGCGTGCGCGCATCGAAACGTGCGAGGATGCTGTGGAGCTTGAAGACATCTACTTGCCCTATAGGCCCCACCGCAAGACGCGTGCCGACAAAGCCCGTGAGCAAGGTCTGCAACCGCTGGCCGACTTATTGCTTAAGCAAGACCCCCGCACCGACTGTCGTCGCGAAGCGCAACGTTATGGTAATACAGACGAAGCATTACAGGGGGCGCGCGACATAATTGCCGAACAGATCAGTATGGATGAACGCTCGCGCAATGCAGTGCGCCGCGAGTTCAGTTACACAGCCATGATCCGAACCAAGGAGATCAATCAGTTGACTGAGCAGCGGGCGCAAGAGGCGATGAACTACCGTGAGTATAAGAACGTGGACGAACCGCTCAAACGCATCAGTTCGCACAGATTGTTGGCTATCCGTCGTGCCGAGGCCGAAGGGTTCATCCGTGTGGACATAAGTTGTGACCAGGAGAAAGCCCTGGACAAGCTTGCCCGCCTTTGGCTCAGGAATAACTCCAACGCCGCATATGAGGTTGAACAAGCAATGGAGGATAGTTACAAGCGCCTTCTGAAACCTGCCATTGAGACGGAGTTTGCCGCATCATCAAAACAGAAAGCCGATGCCGAGGCTATCCGCGTGTTTGCTGATAATCTGCGCCAACTGCTGTTGGAGAGCCCGTTAGGACAGAAACGTGTTCTTGCTCTCGATCCAGGATTCCGCACCGGCTGTAAACTTGTCTGCCTCTCCGCGCAGGGTGATTTGCTTTACCACACAGCCATTTATCCCCATCCGCCTGTCAATAAGAAGTCGGAGGCGGAAGCGGAGCTCATGCGGGTAATCCTAGGGTTTACTGTTGAGGCTATCGCTATCGGCAACGGCACAGCCAGTCGCGAAACAGAGACGTTTGTAAGGGGTGTGCTGAAGAATTCGCATAAGCAATTGGCCAAAGAAATTCCCGTCTTCGTTGTTAGCGAAAGCGGTGCATCTGTCTATTCAGCGTCGAAGATAGCTCGTGAGGAATTTCCTGACGAGGATGTGACCGTCCGTGGTGCGGTAAGTATAGGTCGCCGACTGATGGATCCCCTCGCCGAACTGGTGAAGATCGACCCTAAGAGCATCGGAGTAGGGCAGTACCAGCACGATGTGGATCAGACCGAACTCAAAAAAAGCCTGGATCAGACCGTGGAGAGCGTGGTGAACTATGTGGGCGTAGATGTCAATACAGCCAGCAAGCACCTGCTCACGTACATATCCGGTGTAGGACCTGTGCTGGCGCAAAATATTGTCAATTACCGCACTGAGAATGGTGCTTTTGCTGACCGTAAATCGCTGATGAAAGTGCCCAAAATGGGAGCAAAGACTTTCGAACAATGTGCGGGCTTCCTGCGTATTGCAGGTGGTACTAACCCATTGGATAACACGGCGGTACACCCTGAGAGTTACGCAGTGGCGGCTGTGCTGCAAAAGGCGAAAGTATCCGGCAGGGAAGTGCGTCTTGCGGACTATGTGACCGAACAGGTCGGGCTGCCTACATTGCAGGACATCTGGCATGAATTGGAGAAACCTTCGCGCGACCCGCGTGAGCAGATTGAGGAGTTTTGTTTCTCCGATCAGGTGCACACGCTCGATGATCTGCAGGAGGGAATGACACTGCCGGGTATAGTGACCAACATCAGTAACTTCGGTGCATTTGTGGATCTGGGTATCCATAAGGATGGTTTGATCCATGTTTCTCAACTCCACGGCCGCACCCTCAGCCTGCATCAGCACGTGCAGGTCGAGGTACTCGCTATCGACCGCGAACGCAAACGTATCTCCCTGAAGCCGGTGGGATGAATCGTTGCAGTCGCGTTTGAGGAAATATTGAGGCGTTTGGGAGAGTGGTTTTCATCCCTATTGGGGGCAATAACGAGCATAAAAAGGTGTTTTTCAAATATAATTGGTTGAGAACTGCTGATTGTCAATGATTTACAGACTGAACTTTTCAAAGGGGATTATTTGCAAATGTCAGAAAATTGTCGTACCTTTGCATCGAATTTCTAAACATGTCAAGTTATGCGTAAATTTATCTTCACACTGATGTTAGTCGCGCTGGGTAGCGCGTGGTCGGTTAGTTCGGCAATATGTATGGCTTCTTTCCCGAATCAGTCCGGTGAGACAGAGTGGTTTGCCGGCATCTTGGAAATGGTTAGTTATCCTTGCGAGGAAGGCGAAGATTGCCCGGACTGCATGACAGTTGCACTGAAAAATGCTTCAGACCAAACGACATACTACTTGACGGGACTGGACGAAGAAGTGCAAGAGTGGGCAGAGAGTATGGAGTATTTCTGGCAATGGTCAATAACCGTAGCTGGTGTCCCCTTTATGCGTGGTAGTTATGAGTTTATACAAGTCGACCAAATATGGATGCGGTGTATGACGGATATTTCAACGTGTTTGGATAAACCTTCTGTCGTTATAAGAGGCACTTTGCGTCCCTTCCGATGTTCCTATGAAGATGCTCTTATCCCGCTTCGTGAATACGAAACGTGTGAAACAGTTGTATTGGAAAATGATAAAGGAGTCTATCCTTTAACCTGGCAGTGGTCTGAGAAGGATTTGCAGATACTGCTTGATACACTGCAAAATCCTTTGCCTGTCATCGTTTCCGGTCAGCAGGATTGCGGTAGTATCATTGTTCATAATATATCCATCGACACTTCCCGCCCGATTACCTCGCTCTGCGATACGTGGAATGTGTTCCATGAGCCTTTTATGGGTCTCCCAGGAGAATACTATTTACGATCATATAACCTCACGGCAGATACCATCATAAGCACTAAACGCTATGTTAAATTGGAAGCACAATATCAAGGAAGTGTACATTATGAGGGAGCATTGCGCGAGGGGGATAATCATGATATTTATATTGTGCCGAAAGGACGCACACAGGAGTTCTTGCTATACGCCTTCAATGCACAGGTCGGTGACCAATTGACCAATCTGTGGCTTGGCTGTGATTATTGTTCGGAGGCTATTGGCTATTCGGGGAACGTGACTGAGATAGTGGATTCTAATCCAAGAGTTTTCACAGTAACTGTAGAATACGATGACCAAGAGACCTTGTCGCACTATAGTTATCCCATCCGCTGGATTGACGGAGTTGGCTTTGCGTCTGTCCCTAATGGCGACAAGTGTCCGGCTGACTGTCCGGCAGATTTTGGCATCTTTAATCTCCTCTGCGCCTACAAGAATGGCGAGCAGGTCTATGCATCCGAGGAGGCGAACCAGTTCGGTTGTTGGTATGAAAGCAGCGAACAGCAGGGCGATACGGTCAAGTTGTATGTGCAAGACGGACCGGGCTCGTCAACGGTCAATCCTGTTGACCCGAATGAGTTAGTTGCAACCGTAAAAGGCGACCAACTTATTATCCGCGAGTTTATGGATAAAGAAATAACGTACGACTTGCGATTGTCATTCCCGAACAGCGCACCGGCACGGAGCAGCGGGACAGTACAGTCCGACACGTTCCGTGAGTCAGTGAGCATCCAATTGACGGAAAGCGGAAGTTATGTGCTTCGGCTCACCAACCCCGATTGGAACTACAGCATAGTCGGGACGTTTGATTTCATAATGACTGCACTACCGACAGTGGACATCGATGTTCCGGTGGCGCAGAAAATACTCCGCGACGGGCAGATGCTGATCAAGCAGGGAGAAAGACTCTATTCGCCCACCGGCATACAGATTGAATGAAACGAATAGTATATATATTGATTTTCGCGTGCGGGATACTTTGTACGTCCTGCAGCAGTAAGCCGTCGTCTGAACAGGTGCAGATGTGGTACACCGAGGGACGCGACTTGCGCGAACAAGGTGAGCCAGCTAAGGCGATGGAGGTACTGCTGAAAGCTGCGCACAGCGGTACGGATGATGAAAGCTTGCGCGGGCGCGTGTACTCGAACATCGCCGGTATGTGCCGTCAGGCGAACGAGCATGAGTTGGCGTATCAGGTCTATACGTTTTCAGCGGAGCATTTTGCTGCATCGAAGGACGAGCTGGCGTATGCCTATGCGCTGAACAACATGGCTTGGGAGCGAGCTGTTATAGGTTACAAGGATTCGGCGCTGGCGCTCATCAGCGCAGCTGAGAGTGTCTATCCGCTCTATCCGCTGACGGACAAGGTGATAGAGACCCGCGCGGCGGCATGCTTGTTTGCAGAGGAATACGACTCAGTACTCTACTACACCTTGCCGCCGGCGAACGATTACCTGATGATGCTACGTGCGCAGGCGTACTCCTATCTGCAGGTCAATGATTCAGCGACCTGGTATGCGCAGATTCTTCTGACGAGGACGGATGACCCGTTCTTTCTGGACGACCTGTATTACATCCTGACGCACAATGACACTACCGCAGATGCCCAAACGATTCGTGACCTTTCGTCTGAGCGCGCGGATGTGCAGAAGGCGATAGAGCACCGTTACGGCAAACTGATGCAGGCGGTTCAACTGCTGAGGGACGACCTCTCGTCACGCCCGACGGACTGGAAGGCAATATTGGAATTAGGATTAATCGGGCTGCTCTGCCTTACGGCGGCTGTCATGGGAATCATGACCATCATCGAGCGCCGCCGGCTCTTCCGCAGTTGGCAGGAGCATGAGCATGCGCGGCAGGAGGACTATGAGCAAAGCATCAAACTTCTGAACGAGACTGATGACCTGAAGCAAGAACTGCAGTGGAACGACTATCCAGCGTTCTGCCACCAAATAGACAGACTCTTTCATGGTTTGGCAAGTACGCTGCAAAACGAAGGTCTGAACGAACAGGATGTGCGAATGTGTGTGCTTGTGCTCATCGGGCTAAGTCATAAGCAGATAGCGAGCATGCTTCCGTGTTCGGTCAAGAGTATTGGTAAACTCAAAGACCTTACAGCACGCAAACTTGGCGTCCCCGGAGGGCAACTCAAAAAGCGCTTAACAGCCTTAATAATCCGATAAAATCGTGTAAATGAAAAAAAAATCGACAATTCTCTTGCAAATGTCGATTTTTTTTTGTATCTTTGCATGCGCTTTCAATAACTCAGGCTTACAGCGTGGAAGAATCCATTCGACATAAGGGTATAGTGGAGCGCGTGGAGGGCGATATAGCAATTGTTCGCATCGCGCAGACGAGCGCGTGCGCTGCGTGTCATGCAGCTAAGATGTGCATGGCCAGCGAGAGCCGCGAGAAGCGCATTGAGGCGCGACTGACCGCGCCGGTGCAGGTGGGGCAGGAGGTGGATGTCGTGGTGCGCGAAGAGCTGGGTTGGCTGGCGGTTGTGCTGGCATACGTCATTCCGTTCGTGCTGCTGGTAGCGGCTGTGGCTGGGCTGAACAAATTAGGCTGGAGCGAGGCGTGGGCAGGCACAGGTGCGCTGGTGAGTGTGGCGGTCTATTACGGAGTACTGCGGTTGTTCAGGGATCGACTGCAACGGAAGTTCACGTTCTATGTGGAAAGTGAAAGGTGAAAATTGAAAGGGAATAATAAACAAACAAAACAATATGTCAATATTATTATCACTACTTGTATTAGGACTGACAGGACTGATAGCATCAATCCTGTTGTATGTGGTGGCTCGTCAGTTTGCTGTGGAGGAAGATCCTCGCATCGATCTGGTGCAAGCCGTACTGCCCGGTGCTAACTGCGGCGGCTGCGGTTTTGCGGGATGTAGGAACTTCGCTGAGGCATGCGTCAAGGCCGGTGGAATCCAAGGCCTGAGCTGCCCTGTGGGCGGTGAGCCTGTGATGGATCAGGTGGCGGCTATTCTTGTTCCGGCTGCTGAGGCTGAGGCACCGAAAGAGGCTAAGGCTGAAGGAGCGTTCACGCCGCAACGCGCGGTGGCTCTGGGAGCACCTGATGTGCTGGTTAGCGACCCGAAGTGTGCAGAGATCATCAAGTCCCTGCCTACGCCAAAGGCTACTTTCCCCAATTTGCTGGCGCACTTGGCGTGATTTGAAAATTTGAAGATTTGAAAATTTGAGGATTGTTATGAAGAATACATTTTGTATAGGCGGAGTTCATCCGCATGACAACAAGTCGTACTCTGCTCACAAGGCGATTGTGGCGGCACCTCTGCCCAAGCAGGCAGTTATCCTGCTCTCGCAGCACATTGGTGCTCCGGCGCAGCCTGTGGTAGCTGTAGGCGACAAGGTGAAAGTGGGTACGCTGCTGGCGCAGGCCGGAGGCTTTGTTAGTGCTCCTGTTCATTCGTCAGTGAGCGGCACGGTGGCAAAGATCGACAACGTGCTTGACGGTCAGGGAGTGCCTGCACCTGCCATCTTCATCGATGTAGAAGGTGACGAGTGGCTGCCGACGATTGACCGTTCGGAGACGCTGGTGCATGAGTGCACACTCGAACCGAAGGATATAATCAAGAAGATCCAGGACGCCGGTATAGTCGGTCTGGGCGGTGCATGCTTTCCGACACACGTCAAGCTGATGCCTCCTCCCGGCAAGAAAGCCGAGGTGCTGATAGTGAACGGCGTGGAGTGCGAGCCGTACTTGACCAACGACCATCAGCTGATGCTGGAGCACGGTGAGGAGATCATCGTGGGTATCCGTATTGTGATGAAGGCGCTGGGCGTTACGCGCGCTATTATAGGTATAGAGGCCAACAAGCCCGATGCCATTGAGCACATGTCGAAGTTAGCTTCGCGCGTGTTAGGAATAGAGGTGCGTGCGCTGAAGGTTAAGTATCCGCAGGGCGGCGAGAAGCAACTGATTGATGCCTGCATCGGTCGTCAGGTACCGAGTGGTGCACTGCCTATTGAAACAGGCGCTGTAGTGGATAACGTAGCCACATTGTTCGCCATCTACGAGGCTGTGCAGAAGAATAAACCGCTCATATCACGCGTGATGACCATCACAGGTAAGCATGTGCAGAAGCCGGGCAACTACCTCGTTCGCTTCGGTACGCCCACATCGCAACTGGTAGAGATGGTAGGCGGTGTTCCTGCCCAAACAGGTGAGGTGATAGCCGGTGGCCCGATGATGGGGCGCTCAATGTCGAATATCGAGACGATGCCGGCCAACAAACGCATGAGCGCCCTGCTGTTCATGCCTGAGGATGAGTGCTATCGTCCGCAACCCTCGCCGTGCATCCGCTGCGCCAAATGCGTGGATGCCTGCCCGATGGGCTTGGAGCCTTACTTGCTGTCAAGCATGGCAAGAGGCGAAGAGTGGGAAGATATGGAAGCCCATAAGGTGATGGACTGCATCGACTGCGGTTCGTGTGTATTCACCTGCCCTGCTCATCGCCCGCTGCTCGACGGCATACGTTTGGGCAAAGGCAAAGTCGGCGCGATGATTCGTGAGCGCCAGGCTGCTGCGAAGAAATAGAAAAGACCGTTTCACTCAAAGAAAAAGACTATAGTCTTTTGACTTTCGACTTTTATCTTTCGACTAAATAAAAAGATTATATGGCTCAATTACAGACATCTGCAGCTCCGCACGTTCACAGCGGAGATAGTGTGCAGAAAAACATGCTTCTTGTCATTCTGGCGCTGCTGCCGGCATTTGCTGTCAGCATCGTAGCGTTTGGCTGGGGCGCTCTCATTACCACGGCAATCAGTATTATTACATGCGTACTGGCTGAGTGGTGTATATCCAAATTTATGCTCAAGCAGCAGCCCTCACTCTTCGACTTGAGTGCCGTGCTGACAGGTCTGCTTCTGGCGATGAACCTGCCGAGTAACCTGCCCTGGTGGATGACCATCCTCGGTGCAGTGTTTGCTATCGGCATCGGTAAGATGGTGTTCGGCGGCATTGGTCAGAACGTGTTTAACCCCGCCCTGGTAGGCCGTGTGTTCCTGCTCATCTCCTTCCCGGCTGCTATGACCACATGGCCTGTAGCCAAGGGATTTGCCACACGCTACCTGGATGCCGAGACAGCTGCCACGCCGCTGTCGTACATGAAGCACGCCGTGCTCGAGCATCGTCAGTTCGAACTGGATAGTTTGAAAGACTCATTCATGAGCTGCGTGCCCGATCATATTATGGGTGGCTCAATGGGTGAAATCAGTGCGCTGGCACTGCTCATCGGCGGCTTGTTCCTAATTTGCATGCGCGTGATCAGCTGGCATATACCTGTTGCTATCTTAGGCTCGATTGCAGTATTCACGGGCATACTGAGTGCATGCGGCATAGGCTCCGGTCCGATGACTCACCTGCTCACCGGTGGAGTGATGCTCGGCGCACTGTTCATGGCAACGGACTATGTAACCAGCCCGATGACAGCCTGGGGCAAGATCATCTTCGGCATAGGCATAGGTTTGATTGTAGTGGTAATCCGTACTTGGGGTTCTTATCCCGAAGGCATGTCGTTTGCCATCCTAATCATGAACAGCTGTGTGCCTCTGTTGAACAGGATCGCACCAAAGCGCTTCGGCGAGATCGCTAAGAAATAACCAAGTATCAGCAAATGTGGCTGATCTAATCCCATACAACAATGAAGAAGTTAGAAAGTACACTCAAGAATATGATGCTCTCGCTCACGTGCATCACTATCGTCGCAGGCGCAGCGCTTGCCGGAGTGAATATGCTGACGGAGGCGACCATCGCTGCGCAGAAAGAAGCGCAGAAGCAAGCCGCTATCTCGGCTGTCCTGCCGGCTCACGCCCGCATCGCTGATGCCGAGCAGACAGACGGAATGACCATCTACCGTGCCTATGATGCCGACGAACAGTTCGTAGGTGCTGCCGTGCAGACCGAAACCAACGGCTTTGGCGGTAAAATCAAACTGATGGTAGGCTTTGATGCCGACAACAAGATTGTGAACTACGCTGTGCTGGAGCAGACCGAAACTCCGGGCTTGGGCACTCACATCGTGGAGTGGTTCAAGAATGAGGACAAACCCACGCAAAATATCCTCGGTCGTAAGGCTGACGGCAAGATGACCGTGAGCAAGGATGGCGGTGACGTGGATGCCATCACGGCGGCTACCATCTCGTCGCGCGCGTTCCTCGCTGCAGTGAATGCTGCATACGCTGCGCTGCACGGCCATGATGCCTACACCGGTGCCAGCAAGCAACTGCCCGCTCCCGAAGCCGTAGAGGCTGAAGACGCTGAGATCCTGAGTGAAGAGCAAGCGGAAGGTGCAGAAGCAGTAGAGGCTGATGCTAACCCGAATGTTTCACCTGAATAATTGTGACACTATGAATAATTCAACGAAAACATTGCTGAACGGCATTTTCAAGGAGAACCCGACGTTCGCCTTGGTGCTTGGTATGTGTCCGACACTTGCCACTACGACCTCTGCCGTCAACGGTATGTCAATGGGCTTGGCAACGATGTTCGTGCTCGTTTGCTCGAACGTTGTTATCTCCCTGCTGAAGAACCTGATCCCTGACAAGGTGCGTATCCCGGCATTCATTGTGGTGATTGCCACCTTTGTGACCATCGTTGAGATGTTGATGAAGGCGTACACACCGGCTATCTATGATGTGCTTGGTCTGTTCATCCCGTTGATCGTGGTTAACTGTATTGTGCTCGGCCGTGCTGAGGCGTTCGCCGCCAAGAACAGCGTCGGCATGTCTGCCCTCGACGGCATAGGTATGGGCTTGGGCTTCACGCTGTCGCTGACCGTGATTGGTATTATCCGCGAGTTGCTGGGTACTGGTGCATGCTTCGGGCTGAACATCTATCCCGACAACTACGGGATGTTGCTCTTCGTGCTTGCTCCGGGTGCGTTCATCGTACTCGGACTACTCATGGGACTCTTCCAAAAATACGTTAAAAAATAAGCAGCTATGTTATATTTCCTGATATTTATCTCTGCGATATTCGTTAATAATATCGTATTGAGTCAGTTCCTGGGTATCTGTCCGTTCCTGGGTGTAAGTAAGAAGATTGACACCGCGCTGGGCATGGGTGCCGCAGTGACCTTTGTGCTAGTGCTGGCTACCATTGTGACCTACCTGTTGCAGATGCTATTGGATGCGTACGGACTGGGATTCCTGCAGACTATTCTGTTCATCTTGGTTATTGCCACGTTGGTGCAGATGATTGAGATTATTCTGAAGAAGATATCTCCGTCGCTCTACCAGGCACTGGGTGTATTCCTGCCTCTGATCACCACCAACTGCTGTATCCTGGGTGTTGCTATCCTGGTGGCTAATGGCACGAGCAAGCTGCCCGAAGGTCTGGATCACAACCTGCTGACCGGCACGCTGTTTGCACTGGCTACCGCTCTGGGCTTTGCCATCGCGCTGGTGCTGTTTGCAGGCTTGCGCGAGCAGTTGCGCCGTAATGATGTACCTAAAGCAATGGAAGGTACGCCTATCGCCCTGATCACTGCCGGCATCCTGGCCATGGCATTCATGGGATTCAGCGGAGTGATCTAATTGACAGATGCTAAGCTTGCCTTAGCAAACTAAAAGAGCCTCGTTTGAGGCTCTTTTGGGTTAAGTGCTATGAATCATTATCCATAAATACCAACCATTCTAATGAAGAGGTTATATTCTATCGTATCGTTGCTAACTGTATTTCTGTCTGTTGTGCTCTTTGGCTCGTGTCGCAATCAGGCCACTGAGGATGCACAGATGCGTGCGTTTGTTGACAAACTGATGGCACAGATGACTCTGGAAGAGAAACTAGGTCAGTTGAATTTGCCCGTAGGTGGTGACATCGTAACGGGCGAGGCGCGTAGCAGCCACTCGGCGGAGGCTATCCGTCAGGGCAAGGTGGGCGGTCTGTTCAACTTGAAGGGGGCAGCAGCTATCCGCGATGTGCAACGTATAGCAGTCGAACAGAGCAGACTGGGAATTCCTCTGTTGTTCGGGATGGATGTTATCCATGGTTACGAAACGGTGTTCCCTTTGCCGCTGGCATTATCCTGCTCATGGGATTTGCAGGCCATTGAACGTTCTGCACAAATCGCCGCCCGTGAGGCTACGGCCGATGGCATCTGTTGGACGTTTTCCCCTATGGTGGATATCTGTCACGATGGCCGTTGGGGACGCATCAGCGAGGGTAGTGGCGAAGACCCCTATCTGGGTAGCCGTATAGCTGAGGCGATGGTTAAGGGTTACCAGGGCGCGTCGCTCAGTGACAAAGAGACGATGATGGCCTGCGTGAAGCACTTTGCCTTGTATGGCGCAGTGGAAGCCGGACGTGAGTACAACAATGTTTATCCTGATGACTATCACGCTTTCAACGAATACATGCAACCCTACAAGGCGGCTGTGGATGCCGGTGCAGGCTCGGTGATGGCGGCTTTCAATACGGTACACGGCGTGCCGAGCATGGGCAATAAGTGGCTGCTCACTGATCTGCTGCGTGAGCAGTGGGGATTTGACGGGTTTGTGGTATCCGACTATACAAGTGTGCGTCACATGGCGGAAAATGGTGTGAACTTCTCGCTGGAGGATGGTGCTATTCAGTGCTTGGAAGCCGGACTGGATATGGACATGGTTTCTGAGGGGTTTGTTGCTTTGGCAAATGCCGTGCGTGAGGGGCGTTGCAGCCGGCAGGCTGTGGATGATGCCTGCCGTCGTATACTGGAGGCAAAATATAAGTTGGGTTTATTCGACGATCCCTACCTATATTGCGATCCGACGCGGCGAGAGGCCGTTATCCTGTGCGATGAGCATCGTGCTGAAGCTCGCCGCATTGCAGGCGAGTGCATGGTGCTGCTTAAGAATGAAAACGAGCTGCTGCCTTTGCAGCGGAAAGGAACCATAGCGCTGATTGGTCCGCTGGCTGATGCGCGTAATAACATGGCAGGTACCTGGTCGGTGGCGGCTGTGCCCGGACGGTACAAGACCGTTAAGGAAGGACTGGAAGATGCCTTGCGCGGTACGGGAGCACGTCTGCTGTATGCCAAAGGCTCGAACCTGATGTATGATGCGCGCATGGAAGCCATTGCCACTATCTTCGGCCACGAGATGCGTGACAGCCGTAGCGATGCTGCTATGCGTCAGGAGGCGTTGAGCATAGCCCGTAAGGCGGATATAATCATTGCTGCTATGGGCGAGGCCAGTGAGATGAGTGGCGAGTGTGCATCGCGCGTGAACCTTGAGATGCCCGATGCGCAGCACGACCTACTTGTGGAGCTATCTAATTTGGGCAAGCCGATTGTGCTGGTGCATTTTGCCGGAAGACCTACGGTGCTGAACTGGGAAACGGAGCACCTGCCTGTTATCCTTGAAAGTTGGTTCAGTGGCAGCGAGACGGGGGATGCGATTGCCGATGTGCTGTTCGGTGAGGTTAATCCTTCGGGC
Organism: uncultured Bacteroidales bacterium; assembly: GCA_946403215.1. Taxonomy (GTDB): domain Bacteria; phylum Bacteroidota; class Bacteroidia; order Bacteroidales; family Paludibacteraceae; genus Colicola. The sequence goes on from CAMIZG010000004.1 coordinate 88,994, forward strand.
AAACTGACAGTTCAACTGCCTCGTCACGTAGGGCAGTACCCCTTCTCGTATCGGCAGATGCGCACCTCGCGTCCGAACGAGGGGGGCGAGTTTGCCAAGTACAGCACCTGTTATGCCGACGTGAGTAGCAAGCCGCTTTACCCATTTGGCTACGGATTGAGTTACACGCACTTTGCCTATTCTGATTTTTATCTTACGGATAGTGTGATGCCGCTTGACGGCTCTGTGGAGGTACATGTGACAATCACCAACACAGGCTCTCGTGCTGGTGCAGAGGTTGTGCAACTGTACATAGGCGACCGTCAGGCGCGTGGTGTACGGCCGTACAGAGAGCTGCGCGGCTTTGAACGTATAGAGTTGGCTGCGGGCGAGAGTAGGGAAGTAGTGTTCACCCTGAATGCCGAACGAATGGGCTATTACGAACCCGCCGACCTCAAGTGGACACTTGAAGCCGGCGATATAGAGGTGATGGTCGGTGCTAATAGCCGTGACACGCAGATGCGCTTATTGCACGTCTTGTAATGTGATCTCACCGAAGAACTCCGGGCAGTGGAAGTTCGGCTTGGGCAGTGCTATAGGCTGCCAACTGAGGAAGTGCGGTCGTTTGGTTTTGTCGGCGCACTTGTAGAAGTTAGCTCGTAGGGACTGCGGAAATACGGGCTCATGGTCGCGGAAGATGAGTGACAACGGTATCTGCAGTTCCACCTCCCAGGCAAACATACCATCTTGTTCTTCAATTACTTCACGCGGATAGGTGCAACGGCGTCGGATGAGTTGCATCTCAGCGGCAGGCAGTGGCTGCACATCCTCCGTGCGGCTGAGGCGTCGCGATGCAACCATGGCACCTATGCAGTTTGCCTCAAAGTTCATGTAGTGTCGCTCGCCCGGTACTTGGCAGAAGAACTCCACGCAGCTATCCTCCCACACCGGACCTTGATCCTCGGTGGTTATTGCGCGCAGTTGACGACCTTCAACGTAGTAGTGCAGGAACAGCCATTCGCGATTATTGCTAACATCTACGCGTACATTCGGACACTCCGGAAACTCCGTTGGCCAGTTGACATTGTTTATCTTGTACTCCATTATTTCGATAGTTTGTTGATGATTTGGGTCATTTGGTCTGCCACTTTCTCTTGCTCCTCCAGTAGGCGCAACTGTGCGCGTGTGCGAACCAGGTTGTGCTCAGGATACTGGATCTTGTAGTAGGTGTCGCCGTTCAGGTAGTCCGTGAGGAAGCGAACGGTCTGCATGTAACTCAATAGCCGGCATCCGTACGGAAGCAGTTCTTTTTCGAGGTCGGTGAGGAAGGTGGCCTGCTTGAGGTAGCCACGTGTATATGCTTCGAAGATCTCCAGGTCAACGTGTATGTTATCAAGGTTCTGATCATCCTCCTTGCCTGTGTTGGCGGCGGAGCGCATAAAGTCTCCGAAGTCGCTGAGCACGAAGCCCGGCATCACAGTGTCCAGATCGACGATACAGAGCGGACGGCCAGCCTCATCGAAGAGGATGTTATTGACCTTCGTATCGCAGTGATTGATGTGCTTGGGCAGTTTGCCTTCGCGGAACAGACGCTCGGCCAGGCACATCTCATCGCGGCGGCTATTGATGGCTTCAATCAGGTCGGCTACTGCGCTCTTTCGTCCTGCGGCGTCAGCAGCCAGTGCCTCATCGAATTGTTGCAGGCGGAACTCTATATTGTGGAAGTTCGGGATCGACTCACATAGTTCGCCAAACGGAAGGTCGGCCAGTTGGCACTGAAAGCGGCCGAATGCTTCGCCTGTCAGTTCGGCTGATGCCGGAGTGACTTTCTCTTGCGAGCGGGCATTTTCGATGAGCACATATACGCGCCAATAGCCCTCACCCCGCTGCACGTTGCTTTCGGAACCCTCGTAGTCGCCTTCCGGCGTCTTGTAATATAGCTTGCCGTCCTTTGTCGGCACCAGCTCCAGCACCTTGCGGCGGATATCCGTCTCGCCGGCTGCTATCAGTTTGCGGCGGATATGATCAGTCACCTTCTGAATGTTCTGTTGCAGGCCCTCCACGTTCTGGAATATATGGTGGTTGATGCGCTGCAGGAAGTACGACTTTTCGCCGGCTTTCTTGGCACGTACGATATACGAGTCATTGATGATGCCTATAGTCAGCGGCTGTGGGGCTGATACCTCGTTCTGTATGGCGAAGTGTGACAGAATGTTTTCCATGGTAATAGATATTAATTGTTCGATTGTAGTATTGTTTTCAGTTCATCCACGCTCTCGCAGGTCTGCCAGCCAAGGAAACGCTCGCTGGCAGCACGGTTCTTCTCCAGGTCGTCCACATAGATGGTGTGATTGGAGTCGATCTGCGCCTCGCGTTCTACGTACTCAAATATCTCACGGTTGGGTTTGGCCATGTGCAGCATGTGCGAGGCGAAGATGCGGTCGAAATACTGCCCAAGATTGAACTGCTCATAGATCGGATCCCAATGCAGTTCGTTGGAGTTGGATAGTAGCACTGTCTTGTAGCCGGCACTCCGGAGTGAGGCTATATAATCGAGTCTCTGCTGCGGCAGTTCATCCAACATGCTGAGCCATGCTTGGCGCACATCATCAATGGTGGTACCCGGATGGCAGTACGAGCATACGGACTGCAGGAACTCATCGGTGGAGATGTTGCCATATTCGTAGTCGTGCATCAGCTGGCGTGTGGCGGCACTAACGGCTACTACGCCTTCGCCCTCGTCGTCGATGCCGAGGATATTACGTACGTTATCTTCGCCCATTAGGCGGTTGAAGTTGCCTACACAGCGGGGGACATTCAGATTGATCAGTACGCCGCCTAAATCAAAAACTACAGTGTTAATCATACTATTGCGTTATTAATCCGCTCGCCGAATATGTTTTTCCGTCCGGCGTGAGCAGGAAGAGTGTTCCGTTATGAATACATTTCTGTGCTTTCCCCATAGGTTGGGCGCAGGCAGTAGGCAAAGCATCGTGCACCTGTGGCAGTTCACCCGGGTCGAGCGGTGCAGTGGCCGATATACTGACGGTTGTCTTCAAGTCATTCAGGCCGGTTGTTGCATCCCATGTATCCACGTTAGCACAGCGAATAGCGTAGCGCGGGTCGGAGGCGAGTGACTCGTAGTTATCCGGCAGATGCAGGTATAGGTTGTATGTACCCTCTGGCAGGTTGTCAGGCAACACAACCTGTTCGTTGATGGAACTTGTTGCTCCATTGGGCAGCCAGCGTCGGGGATCGACTGCTAGAGGAATGCTGACCGCATGCTGACCGCTCACAGCCTTGAGCACGATGTATGCTTTGCGCTGGTTGTATATAGGAGCGTACCCGGCGTTGCGCAGGCGGATAGTTACGTTCATCTTCCCGCCCGGAGCAACCTGATCGCTGAACTGTCCGCTCAGCAGGTTCAGGCGGTAGCCCATGTAGATGTTCAATGTGTCCAGTATGCCGCTCTTGCGCCAGCGCGAGGTGACCTGCGTGGCGTAGGAAGAGCCACAGAACGACCAGTGGTACTCGCTCATCTCTGCAGGAGCGCTCTGGTAAACCTTCTCTGCCAGCGAGTTGCTCTCCACGTTGGTCTCTCCGCCGTTGGGCACGTATAGTGTTTCGGCGGCCACGTACCTACGTACCTGAGGGTCATCGTCGTTATTATTGCTGGCGTAGGTGCCGTCGTTTCCCCAATCGTTAAGGAATGCATCGTTGTGGCACCCCATTCGTGCTCGTATTGTGCCGCTGAACGCCTCGGCTGCTGTCAGAGGCTTGTCATCGCCCAGATACTCGGTCTTGATCATGGGGTAGCGGAACAGGATAAAGCGGTCTTCGGGGGCGTTGGCAAACAAGTACTCAATCACTTTCCGGCGGTTGGCATTCATGTGTTGGCTTTCGTTGCCGTAGTTGCTGGTGTAGTACCACTCTCCCCACGATCCGATGAACCCGGCTTCCAGTACGTAGATGACGTCGGCGTTCTTGTTCAGGTAGGGACTTAATTGCTCCAAATGGCGTTTCACCCATTCGGGTTTGGCATCTACCTTATCGCTTTGGCTCTCAGTGTAGGCGAAGCGCAGTACGCACTTCAGACCGTTGTCGCGCAGCACCTGCATATCTGTGTCAAAACCTGCCAGCACCTGTTCGGGCAGGTCTTTGGCTTTGAACTTGTTGAAGTTGTACAGCACCACGGCCAGTGACATGTTCAGACTTTTACCCCAACTGCTGCCAATGTTGCCTTTGACAACGTTCGGTTTGTTCTCCGACACGACGGCACTCACCTCCTCCGTGAATCCTCGTTCGGGGTTGGTGAAGATGGTCGCGTTGTCAGGCGTGTAGCTGACCATACTTGCTTCCATTGTCAGTACCATACAGGTCAGCCAACCTGCTATGGATAGAATGCGTTTCATAGTTATCGTTTTTCGACTGTTGATGCGCCGGTGCATTTGCATCGGATGGAAGGTTTACAAGTCTCGTCGAGTACGCCGTAGGTCAACTCGCTTGCGCCCGACAGCGTGACGTTGATATCTTCGCAAGCCGATACATCGGCCTCGCTTGCGCCGCTGATCTTGCCTTCAATACGTGCGGCGTTGAGCTCTTTGGCGTTGAGCTGGCTTGCTCCGCTCAGGTCAATGTTCAGTGTGCCTGCGTCGCCACTGAGGTTCACCTCGCTTGCGCCACTGATCTTCACCTTCTGCAGATCGGTCAAGGCATTCAGGTGCAAACTGCATGCTGATGAGGCGTTGATAACACGTATGTCAGGGTTGTTGGGCAACTTGACAGTGGCGTCTTTGATATCCTCTTTGTACAGCGAACGCAGACTGATGGTTAGTTTGCCTCGTTTCACTTCGAATGTCAGTTTGTCGAATAGCAGTTCGGGCAAGGTGACGGTCGGTTCGGTGACGGCCTCACTCATCACTACCTCAAAGGCACTCGATACCTCGAGCGTTGTGTACGCGTCGTTGATCTTGTACGTGCGTGTTGTTGTTTCGCCGTAGTCGTTGGTGCAAGCACTTAGCACGACTGCGCATATGAGCAGGGGTAGTAATACGCGGGTAATTGTATTCATATAGGTTATTGTTTAATGTTAGCTAAATTGTTTGTTCAGTCTGCAGAGCATTGACCAGCATACCACACGCAGCATGTATATCTTCGCCACGCGACTTGCGGATAGTGCACGTCACGCCATGTGCGCTCAGGTAGTCACGGAAAGCAATCATCCGGCTCTCATCGCTGGCAGGGAAGAGTAGGCTATTGGCTGTTGGCTGTTGGCCATTGGTGGCTGATGGCTCAGACTGATGAAACCGGATAAGGTTCACGCGGCAGGGCAAACCCTGCACCAGGCGGAGTAGCTGCTTGGCGTGGGCTGTGTCATCGTTCACACCGCTCCAGCAGATGTATTCAAAACTAAGTCGCCGCTGATGTGTCCAGTCGTACTGCCGCACCAGATCCAGCACCTCGGTGATTGGCGTGAGCCGCTCGGCAGGCATGATGGCTGCTCGTTCGGCGGCGTTGGCGTTGTGCAGCGAGATAGCCAGATGGCATTCGGTCTCGTCAAGAAAGCGCTGCAAGGCCGTTAGCTGTTGGCCATTGGCTATTGGCTTTTGCAAGATTCCTACTGTAGAGACGGTGATGCGTTTCGGGCTCCAGCCCAGTCCCCAATCGGCCGTGAGGACGTTGAGCGCGCGCAGTACGTTGTCGATGTTGTCCATAGGTTCGCCCTCGCCCATCAGTACGAGGTTAGTCAGGTCGGGGAAGTGTAGCACCTGCGCCAGGATGGCATCGGCGGTGAGGTTGCCGTGGAAACCGAGCGTGCCGGTCATGCAGAACTTGCATCCCATTTTGCAGCCGGCTTGCGTACTGACGCACAGTGTCGTTCTGTCTTCTTCGGGCAGATAGACGCACTCAATTAATTGGCAATTGCCATTTGACATTTGACAATTCTTTGCTGTTGGGCTATCAACAGGAACAGGGAACAGGTATTTGCGTGTGCCGTCCGCGCTGGCGGCTTCGGCTGTGGGGGTGATACGACCGATGCAGTAGTCCTGTTGCAGGGCTTGACGCGCCTTGAGGGAGATGTTGGTCATCTGGTCGAACGAGGTGACGTGCTTGCGGTAGATCCACTCACATAGCTGCTTGCCAACGAAGCGGGGCAAACCCGCTTCAATGGCAATAGCTTGCAGTTCGGCTAATGTCTTACCTAAGAGTGCCTCCATGAATCATTACTCGGCTTTAGCCAGCGGTACGATGATGGCTGTGAGCGGATCAACAGTGATGCGCTGGTTGAGGTCGAACTCCTTGCCGGAGATGACATCTTTACCTTTCTTGCCGTAGTTGATGAGCAGCTCATGGTACTGCGCCACAGGTATCTGGCGCGGTTCGGATGCTGCGTTGATATATACGAGCACGGCTTCCTTGTCGGTGTAGCGTACGTATGCGTAGGTGTTGTCGCGGCTGAGAAAGTGCATCAGTTTGCCCTCATGGATGGTCTTGTTGCCTCGACGCCAGTTGAGCACCTTGCTGTAGTACTCGTTCAGGTCAACTTGCTCTTTGGTCAGCCCTTGTGCTGTGCCGTTGAACCAGGGGTGGTTGACGCGCAGCGCGCCGTGATTGCCTATATCCTCGGGGTTGAGGGATATCAGTCCGTACTCCTCACCATAAGTGAGTTGCGGTATGCCGCGCATGGTAGCCAGCAGGGCGATGACGAGTTTGTTGCGCTCAAAGCTCTTGTCGAGCATCATGTCGCGTACACGCGGTGTGTCGTGGTTCGAGTCGAAGATCAGCAGGTTGTCGGGGTGGGCGTATAGGAAATCTTCAGCCACTACCTCGTAGCACTTAAGCATGCCTTGTCCCCAGCCTTCGCCTGTGCCGCCCAGGGCTGCAGCAATAGCCTCCTGCAGCGGGAAGTCCATCACGCAGGGCAGGTTGGAGTTGTAGCCGTCGGGGTTGTGGGCATCAGCCTGCCAGTAAGCCACCTGCGAGGTCGGACGCGTCCAGCACTCGCCTACTATATTGATGCCCGGGTACTCCTCGCGAACGGCTTTTGTCCACTTTGAGATAGGCACTTTCTCGTTGTAGGGGTAGGTGTCTACGCGCAGACCGTCGAGGTCGAACGCTTCGACCCACCATATTGCCCACTGCTGGAAATACTTCAGTACGTCGGGGTTGTCCAGGTTCATGTCGGGCATCGAGGTGTCGAACCATCCGCTGTTCATGCCTAGGAAGTCCGCTTGTGAGGCGTGGGGGTCGGCGGCTGTGGAGAACTGCCAGTTCGAGCGCGTGAAGGTGGGGTACTGATGGATCCAGTCGTAGTAGGGCAGGTCGTTCATCCACCAGTGTGCCGAGCCGCAGTGGTTTGGCACTATATCCATGATCATCTTCAGCCCTTTGCGGTGTGCGGCGTTTACCAGGTCGCGGTACAGATCATTGCTGCCGAAGCGCGGGTCAATGTGGTAGTAATCGGCGCACGCATAACCATGGTACGACTGCGTGGGCTCATTGTCGAGCAGCAGCGGCGTGTTCCAGATAGCTGTGGCACCCAGCGACTTGATAGCGTCCAGGTGGTCGATGATGCCGCGTATATCGCCACCATGACGCCCGAACCACTCGGTGGGAGCGGCTTTCTCGGTAGTGTTGTCGGTGTTGTCGTTCGTCGGGTCGCCGTTGGCAAAGCGGTCTGGCATGATCAGGTAGATCACATCCTCGGGACCATAACTCTTGTTGGCACGTGGCTCGGGACGACGGGCGTTGATCACGTAGTCAACATATGCGGACTTCTTGTCCTTGGTCAGCGTGATGCGGTAGGTACCGGTCTGCTTCACGTCCAGGTCAACAAACAGGTAGTTAGGCGACTCGGCGTTGTGCTGACGTTTGGCTACCAGACCCACGCACTCGCCTTTCATCACCTTGCCGTTGATCACCTGTTGGATGCTGACGGTGGCATCCGCCAGATCTTCGCCCTGAAGCATAAGGGTCAGAGGCATCTTCATGTCGGTGAACCAACTCAGCGGCTCAGCACGCTCAATGCGCGGCTTGGCTTGCATACATAATGACAACAGGAGGCACATAGCCAGTCCTGATACGCGAATGATGTTTTTCATACTTATAGGGTTTTAGTTATAGTTGTATCTCATCAATTCTAATCTCATTGAGCGTGTTATGCTCTTCTTTGAGTTGCATGAACCGCTGCCAGAACTCTTTCATGTCGGGTTTAGCACCGCGCAGGAACTCCTCCGTGCCCTGCTTGTCAATACGCTCAAACACCATACCCATGGTTATCTTGTGGGTATCCAGCGCCGGCTGATAGGTACGTTCCTCTTTCTGCTCAATGTAGATGGTTCGCAGCAGTCCGACCTCTTCCAGTCGGTTCAATAGGTTGGTTACCAGCCGGATGGGCACGTTGTTCTCGTGCGCCAGCTCGATAGCCGTGTAGGGCACCTGGTCGCTCTCAAAGCGCATGATGATGCGGTACAGAAGGAACAATGTGAGGAAATCCTTATAGCGCCGTGACATCTTCTCCAGGTCTTTCTCGTACTCAAACTGCTCGTTGCTCTGTATGGCAAAACTCAGTTCGGCACCAATCAGGATCAGCAGACAGGTCCACTGCAGCCAGATCATGATGATCGGTATGGCGGCAAACGCACCATATACAATGCTCGTGCGGCCGAGGAACATGATCACGTACATCGACAACATCTGCAACAGCTGGAACAGCGTACCCATCAGCACTGCTGGGAAGATAGCACTACGAAAACGCACCTTGGTGTTGGGTATAGCCATGTACATCCACAGGAAGATTAGCCACACCAGTATGAACTGCATCATCCGCATGCTTGAGTCGCGCCATTCGCTCAGTGAGGTGAGTAGGGGAACGGTCTCCACCATCGAATGAACAACGATGTTCATACCCGACGACACGATCACCAGCACCGGCACGATGAACAGCACGGCTATGTACGTGGTCAGCTGCCGAACGATGGAGCGTGACTGCTTGACGTCCCAGATGGCGTTGAACGCCTGCTCTACGTTGCGGAAGAAACTATATACGGCCCAGATAAGGATGAGCAATCCTATTCCGATGAACGTGCCGCCTTGGGCGGTCTCCAGGTAGCGGTTGACCATGCCCATGACCTCCGGCAGGATACTTGTGCCGCCGAGCATGGTGCGCTGCAGATGGCTCTCAATAATTTCCGCAAACCCGAAGCCCTTGGCTATAGCCAGCACCATGGCCAGGATAGGAATGATGGCAAACACCAGGTTGTACGTCAAGGCGTTAGCCGTCATGTTCAGTTGCTTGCTATTGAAGCCACGGATGACGATGATGAGGGTTTTGAGTGTGTCATAGCACAGCCGCCGGATACCCGTCGTCTCGCGCGAAGTGCGCCGCCATAAGTCGTACTGAAGAAAGTTAATTATTCTTTGCCACTTGGTCATGAGGTCAGTAATCAAGAAGTTAGATATCGGTTTTGTTTGTAAGAACGAAGAAAGTAGATCCGTAAGCGGGGTTCTGTTTTAGCTTATCATTAATCTTGGGTGCATGTTACCATGCATCTCTCACGCGCTCTACCCTCCTGCTCGGACGAGCAATCCTCTGTTCGGTCGCGTTGCCGATGGCGCAGGTTTACTTGAGCTTGCAGCCCGCAGTGCAGTCGTTTCACCCTCACCTTGCTCTATCCCTTTTGGGGAGATCCGAGATACGCGTCGCTTTTATGGAGCATGACTCCATCCGTGCGACCGCGTTGCCGAAGGCGAGACTCGTCTCTGTACTGGTGACCAAACATTGCTGCCTGACGGCCGTTAACCGCTGCGGTGCTCTGTGCTGCCCCGACTTTCCTCTACCGGTCCACCGGTAGCGATAAGCCGACCTACTTTCGCGTTCTTACAAATTACGGGCACAAAGATACAATTTTTTTTCCATATTTGCAAATATACGGCACAAAAAAACGCCCCTAGAGACGTTTTTTTTACATTTTAACTATTTAACTGTTTAACAGTTTGACGCGATAATTAGTTGTTAATCAGGCGCGAGCCATTGCGTCCTTGTAGTACTTATGGTTGGTAATCACAGTGGTCGATACGTGCTCTACTTTGTTCTTTTCAGCCGCCTTCTTAACGTCCCGTATAATTAGAATACAATCCCTTATTCGTGCATGAAATGCTCTCTGGTGTTATGTTTTTCCAATCAACTCCCAAAGGTACAAAAATATTTTCGAATTTGCAGGTTTTTTGTCAAAAAAGTGCAAAAATAACTCCCCGCCTCATGCTGCAAAGCGGCATCAGAAACGCCAGTCTGCCGAACGCGAGACGCTGTATGACTCGATGGAATCCGGATATCAATAGATCAGCAACGTCAGCAGGTAGGCTACGATGGTAGAGATACTTACGCTCACAAGGCCGGGCATCATGAACGAGTGGTTCAATAGGTACTTACCAATCTTGGTGGTGCCTGAGCGGTCGAAGTTGACCGTAGCGATATCCGAGGGGTAGTTGGGGATGAAGAAGTAGCCGTATACGGACGGCATCACGCCCAGCAGTACGGAGCCCGGTATGCCGAGACTATACGCCAGCGGTAACATCGCTACGATCACCGCGCCTTGCGAGTTGATGAGTACCGACACGATGAAGAACACAAATGCTATTGCCCACGGATACTGCTCCACTATTCGCGTGAGCAGTGGTTGGATCTGAGGCATGAAGTTGGCGAAATACGTATCCGCCATCCAAGCTATACCGAAGATTGCCACCACGGCAGTCATGCCGGCTTTCCATACAGCCCCATCGGCAGCCTGTTTGGGCGAGGCCTTGCAGAAGATCACCATCAGCGCAGCAGCGCTGATCATTAGAATCTGGATAACCAGGTTCATCTTCAGGTGTTCGTCCACCACCTCGGTGATGGAATCTATAAGGATACCTTTCTCAGCCAGGTGCTTGGCAGAGATAGAGATGCCGTCCATCACTTCGAGATCCGCCGCCCCTTTGACGGCTCTGACCGTCTCGTAGTCAGGCAGCAGTTTGGGGAAGGCTGCGAAGGTGATGATTAGCAGTAGCGCCCCCAGGAAGATGAACACCGAGGCTTTGGCTTTTTTACTGATCTGTTTGTTGAGCGAGCTCGCACTATCGCCATATACATATGCCCGCTGCACAGGGTCGGCTATACGGGCCTGGAACTCGGGATCCTTGTCCAGCTCCTTGCCGCGTTTGTACGAGCAGGCAGCCGCGGCCGTTAGTCCGCACAGGCAGGCAGGTATATTCACCATCAGCACTTCGGGGATAGTGACATCAAAGCCGTTGGCGTTGCTGATCGCCACAAACGCCACCACTGCTGCCGCGATAGGCGAACAGGTTATACCTACCTGTGCCGCCACTGATGCCACGGCACAAGGGCGCTCCGGACGGATACCTTTCTTTAGGGCTATATCGCAGATGATAGGCATCAGCATGTACACCACGTGACCCGTTCCGCATAGCACGGTGAGCAGGAACGTGGCAAAAGGTGCGAGGAACGTGATGCGGTCGGGGTGCCGGCGCAGCAACTTCTCCGCCAGCTGTATCAGCCAGTCCATGCCGCCCGCCGCATGCATGATGCCCGCGCAGGTGATTGCGGCGATGATGATGTAGATCACGTCAGTAGGTGGTGTACCGGGTTTGAGACCGAAGCAGAACACCATAACCGCCAGTGCCAGTCCGCAGATAGCGCCCAGTGCCATACCGCCGTGCCGTGAACCCAGCCACAGCGCAAACAGCATGAGCACAAACAGGATAATCATTAGTAGCATATGTGATTCTTAATTACTTGTGACACAGTATAAAAAACAATTCACATTTATTGTAGCCCGTCCGTAAATCTGTCTTACTGAATTCTCAAAATCCAGTGCAAAGATACGAAATAAATTGCACATTTGCAAATTTTGCGGGATTTTTTTCTGATTTGGGGCTAATAAAAGCGTTTAGCAGCACCGTAGCTTTCGATGGTTTTATGGATTAATTTTACACCATTTTCCAGCCTTGGATGCCTTCGGCTCATAGATGGCTCATAGATGGCTCATAGATGGGGCATCTTCGGACCATTATCGGAACTAAACGCATTTTTGCCTCTTTGTTCGACATCGATTTCACCATTTGCCTTATGGCGTGTCTTGAAAATAAATTTTCCTTCTTTCCAGGAGATTGCTTTAATGCTGTCCGGTAATTCTGTATTAACGAGCAAAAAGCCCCAAATGGATAAAAAAATAAAAAAATCCAGTAGGTGCACAAAAAAAACGGCGTTTTTCTTGCAATTGTAGTTTTTTTTTTGTACTTTTGCGTGTTTTTGTGGCGAAGAGCTCGCGCACACTAATGAAAGCCTTTAATACCAAACACAAAACCATAAATCAATGAAAAAATTATCATCTTTGTTCCTATTGCTATGCATGAGCATGACAATGTGGTCAGCTAATGTGCCCTCGCAGGCGCCGGATGTGATGTTGCAGGCGTTCTACTGGGACAGTTACCCCGGTGGTGCCGGCAAGGCGTATGGCGACACAGGCTGGAAGACCCTGCTCAAGGACTCAGTCGAGTTGGGTGAGTACTTTGACCTGGTGTGGCTTCCTCCCACAGCCAACGGTGAAGGTACGGGATATATCCCCCGTCAGTACAGCAACCTCAATAGCGCCTTCGGCAGCGAGGCTGACCTGCGCTTGCTGATCGGTTCGCTGAAACGGCGTAACAGCCGCGCTATAGCGGACATCGTAATCAACCACTGCGGAAACAGGAGCAGTAACTGCGATTTCTACACCATGGATTTCGGCACGTACGGCTCGTTCACCCCCGACAACACGTGGGTGACCACCGATGACGAAGGCAACTGCGGCGGTGGTTCGCATGCGGATGCCGGTTATGGTAGTTACGATGACTACAATTACAGCGCAGCACGCGACTGGGATCACAAGAACGCGAACGTGCAGGCTATGTGCCGTGCTTACCTGAAGTGGATGAAAGCGCAAGGCTATGACGGCTGGCGCTATGACTATTGCAAGGGCTTCACACACGATCATATCAATGACTACAACCTGGCTGCAGGTGCATACATCTCAGTCATGGAGTATTGGGACGGCAATAGTGATGTCCTTCAGTCGCGCCTGAACGACGCCAGCTGGAACACGATGGTGTTTGACTTCAGCACCAAGTACAATGCGCTGAACGATGGTATATGCAAACCTGACTACTCTAAGTGCAAGGGTGCCGGTCTGCTCGGCGCAGGCAAGAGCAAGTATGCGGTTACTTTCATTGATAACCACGACACCTTCACCCGCAACAACAGTGAGTTCGGCGGACAGAACAACTCGATGTCGAGTGATTTGAAAGACCGTCTGCTTCAAGCCAATGCGTATATTCTCTCGATGCCGGGTATCCCCTGTGTGTTCTATCCGCACTGGGTAACCCACAAGGATGCCATCAAAAAGATGATAGAGGCACGTCATATGACCGGCGTGCACAGCGAGAGCGTGGTGAAGGACGAATATGCCGAAGAAGGCGGCTATCAGGCTACCATCGTCGGCAAGAACGGATATATCGTTCTGCAATTGGGTAACAAGGCTTCGGGTACTATTGACGGCTTTACCAAGTACGCATCTGGTAACGGCTATGCTATTTGGACGTATGTAAAAGAGACCGAGTACTACATGAAGAACAACTGGGGTGGCGGTAGCGACTGGACATGGAAGAAGATGACCGGTGCCGGTGATGGCACATACAAACTGGAGAACGTGGTATTCGGCGGCACAGGCGTTAACTACAACACTTCTGATTCTGACGAGGGTAATACATGGGTGGCTTTGGCTGACTTCAAGGGTGACGCAATCTCCGCCGGTGACAAAGTGACCTTCACTCTCAATCCTACAGCCGGTACCGTAACAGCAAAGAAGGTAGAAGCCGGTGGCTCAGGTGACGAGCCCGGTGGTGATGAGCCTGCAGAGACGATGACTGTTTACTTTGTGAATGTACCTTCCTGGTCTGCTGTTAAGGCGTTTGTATGGCCTGCAGAGGGTAGCGCTTACAAAGAGT
>CAMIZG010000005.1 GCA_946403215.1 uncultured Bacteroidales bacterium
CGTCGTCCGTGCCGGAGATGATTCCTTCAACGGGTAAGGACTTCTGGCTGACGTTTATGCAGAACCGTGAGGAACTGAGTGCGTTGGACTTGAAGATCTTTATCCTTTCGGAGAAAAATGTTACGGTAACAGTAACAGCGGTGGGTGGAAGTTCTTCATGGACGGAGTCGGTTGCTGCCGGTGTTTTGAAGGAAGTGGTAATTCCGACAAACTCATGGGCGTGCACTACCTCATCCGGTTTGGTAACGAATACCGGTGTTCACTTGCAGGCAACCGAGGAGTTTTCGGTGTTCTCCGCTAATATATTCCGTGAGTCAACGTCAGCTATTTCGTATGACTTGTCTCCTGTGATTGCAACGACCTCTTTGGGTACAGAGTATTTCGTGCAAACGTATCCGAGTGATAAGACGGCTACTGAATTCGCTGTTGTCGGAACGGAAGACGGGACAACGGTGAAGATTGTAGTCAGCCGTAGAGCGAAGAATGACGGCGGTAGTGCATTCCAGCCCGGTGATACTATCAAGAAAACTCTGAATGCCGGACAGGTAATTCAATTGAAGTCCATTAACGCAAGTACCACTTTGTCAGGTAGTGCTGTTATCGCAGACAAGAAAGTTGCCGTGTTTGCCGGTGGCGTAAATGCCGGAATTCCTGATGGCGGCGCATTTGACGGTGACCATGTTTTTGAGCAGGTGGTTCCCGCATCAGCAGCCGGAAAACGATTTGTTCTGATGAACTTTAATGCGTTCCCCAGTCCTCTGACGAATTATGTTTCGCTAACCTCTGAGCCAACAAGATTTTGTGTTACAGGATTATACGCTGGCACTAAAGTAAAGTTGATAAAAGATGGTGTTGCTACTGAATATAATTTGAATAGAGGAAATACACTGTCTGTTTCTGTAGGTTACAATGAGAATCCCAAGTTCCTTGAGGCATCAAACTCAGTTCTGGTTAATGCATACCTGCCCAATGCCGGACAGAACATGATAAAGCGATCTGTAGAAGATGATTATGGCGATTATGTGGATGTTTCCTTCTTCTACGGCGAACCGTCAATGGTGCTAATTCCTGCTACAAGACAGGGTGTAAAGAAGGCTGTGTTCCCCACTTTCCCAGAGGAGTTAGGTGGTGCCAAACTTCATTATGTGAATGTAATTGTGCCTGATTCGGCAAAAGGCGATTTCAAACTGAATGGCGTAGCTGTATCTGCAAGTGCGTTCAGTACATCTTCGAATCACTTTATTGAGGCCGACAAGGATGTTGACTATGCATATGCCCGCTTGCAGCTGACAAAGAGTTATAATGTTCTGGAAAATGATAAGGCTCCATTCTTGGCATTCGTTTATGGCTTAAGCCCTGATGATGAATTGGAAAAGACTAAGACAAGTCCTGAAGGTTACGCGATGGCTACTACCTTCAACCTGGCTCCGGCTGCTCCTATCGTGAAGATTGATAATGATGAAGTGTCACATGGCGCGATATTAAAGTACTGTAACAAGCACCCGGGTGTTGAATTCTCGGCAATAGTGGACTATCCGCACGATAGTATTCGTTGGGAACTGGGTGATAATGGTGTGACCAGTACGTCGATAAATGCGTCGCACATGTACGGAAAGACTGTTAATGAGGCGGATACGACGCACAATGTTCGTTTCTATGTGTATCACCACTCGCCTATTCTGCCTCCTAACCACAAGAATTATAAAGATACCGACTCAGTTTGCGTATCGCTGACTGTGCATCCGGTTTATTATGATACCTTGCGTGACAAGGTGGCTGCTAATAAGCTGGAGTATATTTGGAACAAGAGCTCTAATCCGGCATTTGGTATCGCCGGCAAGGGGCAACAGACTCTTACCGTCCCTGTTAAGTTCGGTAAGGATGCGCCCAATGCGAATAACAAATGGACTACAACCAGTTTCTCGGATGAGTTGACCGATTCTATTGTGTACTTAACTCGTCACGATTGCGACTCGATCTTCTACATTAAACTGACTGTTGTGCCGGACATCATTATGCCGGAAGAGACACAAACCGTCTGCCAGAAAGAATCATTCACCTGGGCAGGCCATACAGCTACTGCCGGGCACAGGCTATGGCGTAAGGTAGGCAGTACTTGGACGAATGATCCGACCAAGATTTTCAGTACCGATGAGGTTGGTACATTCGAAATCCGCGATACATTGGTTTCGAAGGTGTATCCAAATCCCGACTCGATTCATGTATTGAAGCTGACTGTAAATGTCAAGCCGAGCATCGCGCTCACCGAGCCATCAGCTATATGCCAGACAGATGATGATGCCATAGATGTTTCCTACACAGTTTCGGATGCTACATCGTTCCAGTACTGGCTGAAGGATGGAAGCGATCACGACGTAATCACTCCGGTTACGATCAATGCTCCGTTCAGTTCGAGTTTCAATCTCTCCGGTCTGAGTGGTTTGGCGGCTGGAACGTATACGCTGAAGGCTACTGCTACTTCGGCTGCCGGTTGTACGTGCGACGCAACGCCTGTGACTATTCGTATAAAGGACAAACCGACGCTGACTCTCAATGCGATAGATGCCAAGTGCTATCCGGCATCATCGTTTGACGTGACGTACACATATGCCAATACGACGAAGATCTACTATCAGGTCAAGAACGGCACGACGCCGATGTTTACAGACTGGCAGGAAGTTACGTCTATCACCGGAACATTCAACATTTCGACAAGCGGTTGGGCTGCCGGTACCTATTCGATTGAGGCGTACGCAGAGAAAGAAGGTTGCACGAGTGTTCATGACGTATCCAAGAGCTTGACTATCACCGTTCAGCCGACGGTAGTGTCGCTGAAGATAGACACGGTTTGCGATGCTGAGGCTAACACGACGGTTCACTACCGCACTGCTAATGCTGATACCTGCTACTATTACATTCGCAGTCAAGGGAAAGGCACGCTCAAGGGTGTGAAGAAAGCCAACGACGCTGTGCTTGACTTCACGCTTAACGTTAGTGCTCTGAACACCAACGGATTGGTGGATCTGATTGATACCCTGTACTTTGTGACCGATGCGTCTTGTCCGGGTGACACCGTTAAGGTGCCTATCGTTTTGCATCCGATGCCTACGGCAAAGATCACTGCTGTGGCACCGACACAGTGCTTCACGAACATTAGCGGTAATCTGGAGATCAGCTACGAGCGTTCCGGAGTTACCAACAAGGTTGACTGGCAACTGAGCAAGGGTGGTGCAGTGGTTTATACCCAGAACAACTGGACGACCGCCTCCAAGCTCGTTATACCGGCTGCCCAATTGACTACACCGGGTAACTACCAGGTGAAGATCAACAAGGCTTATTCCGAGCATTGCGACTCGACCGGCCTGAAGAAAGGAACGCTGGACTTCGTGCTGTATGACACAGCGCACATCACGCTGAGTGATATTTCGCCGGTTTGCGAGGGTACAGCCGTTGCCAACAACGCTTACACCGCTTCGTCAATTGCGTCGTACAAGTACTGGATCACCAAGGCCGGTACAACGGTGAAAGGTCCGTTTACGGTTAACCCAGCTGCCACCAGCGGAACAATTGACATGAGCTCGACAGCTACTCTGGATGCAGGTAACTATGTGCTGCGCGTGCAGGCTACCGCGAATAACACTTGCGGCGAAGCATCCGTTATCAGCAAGCCGTTCACACTCCACGCGATACCTACCATCGAGAAGGTTGAGATCTCCGACAACAGCTTGTGCCACAAGGAGACTCCTGTGCCTGTTGTGACCGTAGTGAACACTACCGCCACCAAGCTGACCTACCAAATATTCAAAGGCACAACACCTTGGTCGCCGGAAACGACGATTGACAAGCCTGGTGACGGCAAGATAACGGGTATCCGTACCGATACGCTGTCGCCGGGTACGGGTTATGTGGTTAAGGTGACACCTAAGTCCACCACCTCGCCGAGCTGTACAGGAACGCCGGTTAGCTCGCCTGCCTTCGACGTGAATGCCCTTCCGAAACTGACGATAGCTGACCTTGCTCCGCAATGCTACGAGGCAGCAAGTTTCACGGTGACCTATACGCATGAAGGTGCCGCGTACGTGGTGTGGAAAGTGGACGGCAAGTTCAGCGATAACTGGCAGCTGCATAACGTGCCGAACTTCGGAGACAAGAAGTTCGAGATTAACACAAGTGGCTGGGCTGCAGGCGAATACACGTTGCGCGCTATTCCGCAGTCGAGCGTTATGTGCGAAGGTGATACGGTGGTGAAGACCATCAAGATCAATCCGCAGCCGACGGTAAGCATCTCCGGTGTGACGAGCGAGTGCAAGGGTACGAACCCGACCGTGACGCTCGCTTCGCTGAACGCGGCTGCAACGCATTACATCTACTGGATTGATAACGAAGGAGGTACGCAGGTGAAGGCATTCGAGACGCCGACGGCTGTCAGCACCACCTTCGCTGCAAACGTTAGCGGATTAGATCCCGGGAAGTATAAAGTCCGCGTACAGACCAGCAATGGTACGACGGGGTGCACGAGTGAGGTAGCTACTTCAGCGGCATTTGAGATTCACCCCTTGCCGTTGCTGACGCTCAACCCGAATGCCGTTGGCCTGAACGTTGTATATCTGCAGGATACAAAGGTCGTTGTGCCATACGTATCGACCAACACGAAAACATACGACTTTACGTTCGCCAAGAACGATGATGCCGGCAAGTCAACCAGCGGATCGAACATTACCGCTCAGGCTACCGGCGACTCGGTACGTATCAACATTAGCGATACCGAAAAGTTCATCCCCGGCACATACACCCTGACCGTAACGCCTAAGTCTGACAAGGGCTGTACGGTTGCACCAAGCGTAATAGACACCATCAAGATCGAGTATCCGACGGATATCCGTGTGCTGCATATCGACAGTATCTGCGAGAAGGAGAGTCCGGTTGTCGTACCAATCCAGACGAAGTACGCCAACGGCTACGAGTTTGTTGTGAAGGACGGCAACGGCAGTACACCTACCGGCGGTTCGGGTACAGGTGCGACGGTTAATGAAGGCGAGACGTGGAAAGATGCATCTATCTCGCTGACCACCACCAACTGGCCGGCAGGGCTATACACGATCACCGTGACGGCTACCAACAGTCTGACGCACTCGTCGAAGACCGCGCCTGCGGCTACCTTCCGCATTAACCCGACGCCCAAGATCGCCATCGAGAAGCCGTTCTACTCTGTATGTAAGGGCACGAGCTCGGTTGAGGTGAAGTTCACGCCGACAGCCGCCGACTCGGTTAACTACTACTTCAAGCAAGGCGCTACCACCATCCAGATCGATGGCAAGGACGACAAGTCAATCCTGGCAAGCACAGGTAAGATAACACTCGATATATCCGCTCTGGATGCGAACACCTATACGCTGTACACCAAGCCGTTCTCGAAGCTCGGCTGCCAGGATACATTAGGTTATACCCAGACCAAGGTATATATCAATCCGCTGCCGGAGATCACGCTGACGAATGTCGAACTGGTGAGCTACCCGTGCGAGCAGACGCCTAAGCTGACCATCACGTACACGGCATCCACGAACGCACGCACGTACGCGTACATCTTAAAGGATAAGGACGGCACTACGGTTCGCAACATCAGTGACCAGGCTATACCTGCTCCGTACAACGGCTTAGCCAAGACCTTTGATCTTGACCTGACCGGTCTGACGGCTGCGAAGAGTCCGTACAAGATGACAGCTGTAGCCACCTCCGACAGCATCTGCGAGGGCGCTATATCGAACGAGATCAGCTTCAGCATGCTGCCCAAGCCGACCATCAAGGAAATCAGTATCGACAGTATCTGTGACAATGAGACACAGACCGAGCTGCGCTTCAAGGTGGGCAACCTCACGGACTTTGCAGGTGTGACCTACACGTATCAGGTGGTTGGTTATGCTGCCCTCACGAATACCGCAGCCGCTGCGGCTACCAACGCCATCAACGTAACGAACCTCGGCGGTTTGGATCCCGGCTTGTACACCATCAACCTGAAGGTGAACACCCCGACTTGCGAGAGCGAACAATCTACTCTGCAGCTGCGCGTATGGCCGCTGCCGGTAGTAAACATCGACAAGATTGACGATGTATGCTTCGGTGACGCCCTGACAACCGTTTACTGCTCGCCGGATGCTAACGTAAGCAAGTGCACCTATACGCTCAAACAGGGCGGTACGCCTGTAACGGGATTTGTTGACAAAGAGGTGACGCTGACTGACGGCAAGTTCACTATAGCTACCAAGACGTTGGGCAGCGAAGCCACAACTACAACCTATACAGTTGAGCTTACTCCGTACTCAGGCAAGAACTGCACCGGCGAGATGAAATCCGCCACCTTCAAGGTGAATGCACTGCCTACCTTGGGTGACATCAATCTGGATGCTGCGGCAGTCTGCGAAGGCACAGCTATTATGGGCGCATCGTTCGCCCACACAGGTGCCGACTCCTGCCACTGGGAGCTCTACCTGAAGGGCACAACCACTCCTGTGCTGCGTCAGGGCAATAAGAATGGCCTGACGGACGGCACGACGAATATCAGCATCGACCTGTTGGCTCCGACGGCTCTGGAAGCAGGCAAGGAGTACGATCTGAAGGTGATTATGGTCAACACCGCCACCAAGTGCGAGCAGACCAAGCCCGTCGTAACGTTCCTCATCCGCAAGAACCCGACCGTAGAGCTGGCATCCGTCGGCGGCGCGGCACAGATAGAGATGTGCCAGCCGGTTGACTCCGTCAAGTTCCACTACACCAACACCGGTGCTACCGAGTTCATCTACAAGGTAGAGAAGGGAGGTACGGAAATCAAGTCTGGCACGATGACTCAGCTCGGCACAGCTGCCGATTCGGTCATCCGCTTCGGTTCGCGTCTGCTGAAGGGCGATTACACCTTGAGCATCAAGCCGAAGAACACCGACTGCACCAACCCGGACTTCACGGTTATACCGTTCAAGGTCGATACCGTGCTGCCGAAGAAGACCACCGCTACTATCTGCTACGGCGAGACTTTTGATTGGTATAAGGATGATAATGGCGACCCGATAGTGGATTGCAACGGTAATGCACAGACCCTGATGAAGGGCTTGACAGTATCGCGTCATCAGTTCGATACCATCTTCTGCGCCGACGGCTGCAACAAGGTTTATGAGCTTGACCTGACCGTTAAGCCTAAGGTTTCAGCACCGTTGGAGAAGCACACGCTCTGCATCAACCAGACGCTCACGCTGCCTGACGGACAGCTGATCACCAAGGCCGGTTCGTATGAGTACAAGACCGATGACGGCGCCGGTTGCTTCATCTATCATCCGGTGGAGGTAAGTCAGATCATCCCGGAGGTGAAGACCATCAACCAGAGTGTTTGCTACGGCACACCGGTTGTATTCAGCGGTAAGACATACACTGGTCTGCAGGTTGGCAAGCACGAGCTGCGCGATACGGTAGCTGCAATAGGAGGCTGCGACTCCGTTTATGTGCTGATGAACCTGACAGTAGGTGAGCGCTACTATGACTCGATTGTGGTAACGGAGTGCGACCACTACATGTGGCACGGTACGACCTACAAGCAGTCGGGTATCTACCGCGAGGAGCTGGCATCGGTTGACGGTTGCGACTCGGTATCCGTACTGAACCTGACCATCAACCCGCGCTACGAGTTCACCGAGAGTTACGACATACTGGATACCCAACTGCCGTTCACGGTACATGAGTTCACCTATACGGCTGCCGGTACGTATGACCGCGAGTTCAGCACCGTAGCCGGTTGCGACAGCATCTATCATATAACCATCACCACGCACACCGAGCCGCTGCCGAAGGATACGACCGTTCACACGATGTGTGAGGGCGCGACCTACAGCTGGCAAGGCACGGATTACACTGTTGGTGGCTGGTACAGCAAGACTGAGCCCGGTGTGGCTATCCACGTACTGCATCTGATAGTCAATCCGAAGTATAGCAACACCACCTACGTTCACCACTGCGGTGACACTTACATGTGGCAAGGCACGCCGCGTACAGCGTCGGGCACATACACCTGGAACGGTTCGTCGCTCGTGACGGGCTGCGACAGTACGGAGATTCTTGTGCTGACTCTCGGCCAGGCCAACACCAATACGGTGAACATCACCGCTTGCCGCTATGAGCCGGTGAATGTCGGCAGCAAGACCTTCCTGGCTACCGAGACTTCGTACCCCGACATGCAAGAGACGTTCACCAACGCTTCGGGTTGCGACTCGACGGTAACTTACAAGATTACTGTTGCTGACCGCGTGTATGATGCAGCTGTGATGGATGCATTCTGCGAAGGCACACCGTATATCTGGGATGTTAACGGCCATACGCACACGTACACTGAAGCCGGTACGTATTTCGATACCGTGATGACTGACGGTTGCGCAACGAAGATATCAACTCTCGAACTGACCGCTAATCCGAAGTACCACTTCGACGAGGACGTTGAGGTTTGGGAGAACGCTCTGCCGTACGTATGGGTAGGTCATAAGGCCGACACATTACTCAAAACCGATGGTGACTACTACGACAACCATACGACTGCTGAAGGTTGCGACAGTATCCACCACATCCACTTCCATGTGAACTGGGTAACGCGCGATACGACCAATACGGCGGCTAATCCCGAGATAGGTTGCGGTAGCGTAACATGGAAAGGCAAGCCCTATTACGAGTCATGCCTGGCATCCGATACAACGTGGACAGGTACTCCGGCTAAGTATAGCTACATAGAGTTCCGCTACATCGTTGTTACGCAGCAGTACAGCGTGGTTGAGCCGGAGTTCACCATCTGCCGCAACGAGGCGTTCACATGGCACGGTCAGAACTATGAGGCTAACCACTTCACAGCGGGTGACCACCTGCTGACCTACACTCGTCCGCTGAAGTACAACGGACAGACTGTAGCCGGCTGTGACTCGACGTTCACGGCTACCGTACATGTGGTAGAGACCTTCTTCAGTGAGATAAGCAAGGAGGTCTGCCCGAATGAACTGCCTTATCTGTGGCGTGACAAGCAGTTGAATGCTGCCGGCGACTACACGGATGTTGTTCCGTCACCTACAGGTTGCGACTCGACCTACGTGATACACTTCACCGTTACGGCCGTGACGGGTCCGGACGAGGTGAGTGACGTCCAATGTCTGGGTGCTCAGATCAACTGGGGTGGTCTGGACTTCACGGCCAACGAACCGGGCGAGTTCGAGTACTACAACTGGTACAAGCCTAATCCAGGCTGTCCGGACTATGAGACCTACCATAAGCTGAACCTCACCGTGGGTCAGACCTATGTTGTGGATAGCGCCCTGACCAAGCATGTATGCGACGGTACGGCTTATCCTGACTGGTTCGGCCAGGAGTGCAAGGTTGAAGGGGCTGATGTCGTTACGCTCAACGACCACCTGTTCATGAAGATCTTCCACAAAGAGGTACCGACTGCTCTGGGGTGCGACTCGCTGAAAGCTGACCTGACACTGTATGCGCACAAGAAGTATGAGAAAACCCTGCCGGATACCACTATTTGCAACAAGTTCATCTGGGACGGCGAGACCGTAACCACCGATGGCGACGAGATCACGTACGTAAGGACGTATAATCTCTATCCTGAACTGGGTGAGTGCGGCGACTCGATCCTGACGCGTAAGTTCACCGTCCTGCACAGCGAGACCGAGACGATCACGAAGAATGAGTGCGACTCGTACTTCTGGGATAAGACCAACACCGAATATACTGAGAGCGGCACATACACGTTCGAAGAGATGGTAGGAGGCCAGTGTCCGAAGATCACCTATCTGGAGCTCACCATCCGCAAGAAGGGCACCAAGGAGATAGAGAAAGAAGCTTGCTACTCTTACACCTGGACACCTGCTGATGGCGGTAACGGACAGACCTACTCGACATCGGGTATTTACGACTACAAGCTTGATATACCTTCTGTCAGCGGTTGCGACTCAATCCACTATCTGAACTTGACCATCAAGGATAGTGTAGTTACCTGGCTCGACCCGGTAACGGCTTGCGACAGCTACGAGTGGAAGGGCACAAGTTATGGTGCCAGCAAGACCATCCGCTACGTGACCGAGGCGGCTAACGGCTGCGACAGTATCGTTTACCTGCCGCTGACCATCAACCACAAGTCAGAGACCTTCGTTCCGAAGATTGAGGCGTGCGGAAGCTATGATGATGAGGAGCATAATATCCACCTCACCGCGAGTGATCCGGATTACATCGTCACTCTGACCAACGCCAAGGGTTGCGACAGTATTGTTCACTTCAACATAGAGATCACACAGCCCACGCTGGTTGAGCACACCTTCACGGCTTGCGACAACTTCACTTGGAACAGTCAGACCTACACCACATCCGGCGACTACGAGCAGGAGTTCCTGACGCCGACGTGCGACTCGATCGTTACGCTGCACCTGACCATCGGCCATACAACCGAGCCGACGAACGTAACGGTGGTAACGTACACCAACCCGTACATCTGGGCAGAGGCGGACAACGAGGAGTTCACAGCCAGTGGCGATTACACGCGTACGCTCCACCAGATTGCTTCGGGTTGCGACAGTGTAGTGAACATGCACCTGATTATCAACGATCCGGATAGTCCGGAGGTAATCGATGTAATATGCTCGACTGCCGCACCGTACGTATGGCAAGCATTTGATACGCCTCCGTACGACAGCCAGAAGACCAAGTCGTTCACCGAATCGGGTGACTACTCCGATACCCTGCATATCGACAATCCTGATCCGCTGCTGGCGTATGACTCGATACGCATCCTGCATCTGACAATCCAGGAGCCGCCGCATACCGAGTTGACGGCTGAGGTTTGCGACACCTACGTATGGGGTAAGGACGGTCAGGAGTACACGATTAGCGGTACGTATCTGCACGATGCTAACGATGGCTTCTGCTACTACACTGATACGCTGCATCTGACTATCCACTACAGCGCGGAGGTAACGGTTAAGGATACAGCTTGCGATCTGATGACCATCAATGGTATAACCTACGACGCATCGGGCGAGTATGTTCACTACATGAAGACCCCGTATGACTGCGACTCAACGGTAACCTACCAACTCAAGATCAACCACCGCAAGACGCAGACCCTGAACGAAGATGCATGTGGCAGCTACGACTGGGAAGGCACGACCTACACCACTTCGGGCAGCTACACCCGCGTACTGGAGACCGCCGACGGTTGCGACAGCGTGGTTACGCTCAACTTGAGTATCCACCGTCCGTACCGCGACACCATACAGGCTTGCGGCTACTTCGCTCCGAACGGAACGCCGATCTACGTATGGGACAATCGCACCTACTATGAGGCCGGCGACCACGTATGGAACTACACGTCTGTTCGCGGTTGCGACAGTACGGTTGTGCTCCGACTGACGATGCCTGTAGTGGGTGAGCCGGAGAGCGTACAAGCCTGTGACAAGTATCTGTGGAACGGTCGTCTGCTGACCGCATCCGGTGCTTACACCGATACGCTCACATCGCTAGTCAACGGCTGTGACAGCGTGGCGAAACTCCACCTGGCTATCCTGCCTAACCCGGCAGGCGAGCAGACATGGGTAGAGCAGACCTCGTCGTACACATGGGGTGGAGTGACCTACTATGAGTCCGGCGACTACGAGCGCCGCTTCCCGATGGAGGAGGGGTGCGATAGCATAGCTACCCTGCACCTGACCATCAACGACCCGCTGCCTATCTCCTACGAGTTCAGCGCTGAGGCCTGCGATGCATACACATGGGATACGGAAACGTTCTATGAGTCGGGCGTATATGTACGTAACTTCCCGACGCTGGATGACCGTGACTCGATCGTCAAGTTGACGCTCACTATCCACCACGACACGACGGTTTACCGCACCGACAAGCTCTGCGGACCGTACGACTGGAACGGACAGCTCATCACCGAGACCGGCACCTACTCGCAGGTACTGCAGCGTGCATCGGGTTGCGACAGCTTAGTAACGCTCACGCTCACCTTGTGCGAGCGCTTCGAGACCAGCTTCGTGGTTGAGGCCAACGATGTCTATACATGGGACGGCCGCACCTACACCGAGAGCACGACCGAGACCCGCCTGTACGCTTCGCGTCAGGGTTGCGATAGCTTGGTAACGATGGTACTGACCATCATCAAGACCGCTAACACCGAGTTCGAGCAGACCGCTTGTACCGAGTTCGCTTGGGCTGACAGCCTGTTCACGGAGAGTACCATCCACTCGCACATCTTCCCGGCATCCGTCGGTGGCGATAGTATAGTTACGATGAAGCTGATCATCCACGAGCCTGTTTATGCCGACCTGGTAGATACTGTTCGTGAACCTGAGTGCAGCACACCGGGCTATGAGTATGAGCTACCGTGGGGCGAGAAGGTTCAGCATACGGGTATCTACACCCACACGCTGGAGTCGCAAGTCACCGGCTGCGATAGCATCATCCGCTTCCACCTGCAGTGGTGCGACGAGGAGCTGTGCATCGATACACTACCTGTAATTGCGGTTGAGCAATGTGGTCCGTACACATGGGATAAGACAGGCGAGGAGTACAGCGTAACCGGCACGTACGACTACCACGAGCGTGACGCTCTCACCGGCTGCGAGCATGTATCGTTGCTGCGTCTGAATATCCTGCCTCAGGCTTACCGCACCATCGATACCACGGCATGCGAGAGCCTGACCTGGGATGTGACTGGTGAGACCTACACTCAGTCCGGTTCGTACCGCTACACCACCACGGCGGCTAACGGCTGCGACAGCATCGTTATCTTGCACGCTGTGATTGGTCACGCCGGCGAAGAGACGATTGATATCACCAGCTGCGATGCGTACACCATCAATGGCGAGACGTTCAGCGAGTCGGGCACCTATGTCCAGCACCTGACCACCGTCACCGGTTGCGACTCGACGCTGACCATCAACCTCACGCTCAACCCGACGAAGCAGTCGACTGACAATGGCACGACCTGCGATGATACCGTTTGGTACAACCTCACGCTGACCGAGACTGGCTTCTATCCGCAAGTGCTGCAGACAACCGAGGGTTGCGACAGCGTGGTAACGCTCAACCTGATTGTATATAACAGCAAGCAGATAGAGTATATTGACTCCACGCATTGCGACTCCATCCTCTGGGGGCCGGACCGTGAGGGCAACGATACGCTCATCGTCGATGACGGTATATACACGCGCACCTTCACATCGAGCGTAGGTTGCGACTCCACCGTCACGATGGATCTCCGACTGAAGCGTAAGGAAATCGTTCTTGCACCTGATGAGCAGGCATGCGACTCGTTCGTCTGGAACGAGAAGGTTTACTTCGAGTCGGGTACGTATAGTGATACCAGTATCTCCGTACGCACCGGTTGCGACAGTATAACCACGATGCACATCACCATTGATCCGACGTTGTACGATACCATCTATGATACCGTACCGCCGCCATTCTTCCTCTGGCCGACGGAGAACGATACGATCTGGGAGAGCGGCGAGTATGTGGATACTGTTCCTTCGCTGATTACAGGTTGTGACAGTATAACCACCTTGTATCTGGTGATGACCGACAGTATTATCCTCGACTCGATTGAGCCGGTACGTATCGATACCTTAGGTTACTGCCCGGGTGACACGGTTAACCTGCTGTACAACCTCTTGAAGGGTCATCCGACCAAGTACAATATTATCTTCGAAGGCTACTCCGTTCTGCAGAACTTGGATCCGAAGCGTGACTTCATCTCCGTAACCGATACGGCTGCTCTGCCGAACCACGGTATGGATACGATCTTCACACTCATTATTCCTGAGCTCTGCCCGCCCGGAACGTACAACTTCGATCTGCAGATGTTCGATGACTACTCCAGCAGCGAGGTTTATCACTACCACCTCATTGTGGCTGCCAAGAGTGCTATCGTAGCTATGTGGACGGATGTTGTGGCTATCAACAACATCAAGGAGGAGTACATCGGCTACCAGTGGTACAAAGATAACGAGCTTATCCCGGGTGCTACCAAGCAGTACTACTCCGATGGCGAGGATCTGAACGCTTGCTACCGTGCTAAGGTGCAGTTGGCTAAGGACAGCTCTTGGGTATTCACCTGCGAGGAGTGCTTCGATCTCCGCACAGACTCGCTCGAGCTCATCGCTTACCCGACGCCCGCACCTGTCGGACAGCCTGTCACGATCAAGGCTCTGGGTATCCTGCTCGAGAAACTCAACGGTTCGCGTCTGACTATCACCAATGTGCAAGGTCTCACCATCAAGGAGTACACCTTGACTGAGGGACAGCGTGGTGTGGATGTCGAACTGTCAGCAGGCCTGTACATCGCTACCCTGGCTACCGGCAACAACGACGACAAGGGACCGCGTACCGCAGCCGTCAAGTTCACAGTATATTGATAGCGAAATAGGAAAATGTGTATAAACCAAGTTATATGCTAAATTTTGCACTGATAGGTGCCGCGGGGTATATCGCTCCGCGGCACATCAAAGCCATCGCAGATACAGGTAACAACCTGATCGTGGCATATGATAAGTTCGACAGCGTCGGACGACTCGATTCGTCGTTCCCGGAGTGCTCGTTCTATACGGAAAATGAGCAGTTTGACCGGTTCTGCTCCAAGCAGATGCGTACCGACAATCCGCTGCATTGGGTGAGCATCTGCACTCCTAATTACACACACGATGCGTTCATCCGCTATGGTCTGCGACTGGGCTGTGACGTGATCTGTGAGAAACCGTTGGTGCTCAATCCGTACAACATCGACAACCTGATGGAGCTGGAGCAGGAGACTGGTCATAAGGCATACACTATCCTCCAATTGCGTCTGCATGACAAGATCCGTGCTTTGAAGCAGAAGGTGGATAATGGTCCGAAGGACAAGATTTACGACGTTGATCTGACCTACATCACCTCGCGTGGTAACTGGTACTACGCGTCGTGGAAAGGCGATATTCATAAGTCCGGCGGTATAGCCACGAACATCGGCGTGCATTTCTATGATATGTTGCAGTGGGTGTTCGGGGCAGTGAAGCAAAACATCGTTCATGTGATGAGCTTCGACCGCGTGGCGGGCTACTTGGAGCTGGAGAGGGCGCGTGTGCGTTACTTCCTGTCAATCAACGCCGCCTGCCTGCCGGCCAACGCCGTGCAGGGTGAGAAGCGCACTTACCGCACGCTGAGCATCGATGGCGAGGAGTTTGAGTTCTCGCAGGGATTTACCGAACTGCATACGGAGAGCTACAGGCAGATCCTGGCCGGTAACGGCTTCCGCATAGCCGAGGCACGAAACTGCATCGAGACCGTGGCTGCGATCCGCAAGACCGAGCCGATAGGGTTGGTGGGGGATTATCATCCATTAGCCAAACTGCCACTTGCCCCGCACCCGTTCGGATGGGATGAGAAACGATGATTTTGTTTTCGATATAAGAACAAAATCAGAAACAAGAAATATGAAAAGCAAAATATATATATTATTAGGCTTGTTGGCTGTGGCGTTGAGTTCGTGCTTGACGTCGAAGAAGGTCAACCTGCTGCAGGAGCCTGACGGGAAGAAGATCCCTTCGTATGTGGATACGCTCTCGTTTGAGGACTATCGTATCCGCATCGACGACAGGCTGTACATCCAGGTCTATTCGGTGGACGAGAGCCTGACCAAGCTCTTCAACCAGGGTATGTCTGCTTCGTATGCGCGGCAGCAAATGTATTATAACGATTCCTACGGCACCAATGAGCTGTACACCTACCTGGTGGACGATAACGGAAACATCCAGTACCCGATGATAGGCGAGGTGCCAGTGCGCGGCAAGACGACGCGTGAGGTGAAGCACCTGCTGGAGGAAAAACTGTCCGGCTTGGTGACGCAGATAGGCAACTACACGCTTCTGTCAGTGGATGTGGAGGTGGTGAACCGCTATTTCTCCGTGATTGGTGCCGTGCAGAGCGCACGCGTGCCGCTGATGAAGGAGAAAGTGACGATCTTCGAGGCGCTGGCTATGATTGGCGATATAGCCGACTACGGCGACCACTCGAAGATACGTATCATGCGCGAGATAGAGGGCGAGACGACTATCCGCACCTTTGATATCCGCAGCAAGGACATCATCAACTCCGAGTTCTACTACATTGAGCCTAACGATGTTATTTACATCCAGTACATGCCCGGGCATACTTTCGGCATTGACCACGTGACCACTACCATCGCCGTGGTGGCTACCACGATCTCGTTCGGAGGATTTATCTATGCGCTCGTCCTGAGGACGATGAATGCAGTTGAACGTTCAAAAAAGTAAGGAGGAAACGAATATGAGAACACGCAATTATCTATACCTCCTGCTTATGGTAGCCTGCATGCTCACCGGCTGTTACTCCAACCGTCAGATCGGTCTGTTGCAGGATCGCAAAGGTATACCTACTTACGATAGTGTACCCTACGAACCCTACCGTCTGCATGTCAATGACCAGATAGTATATCGCCTGATCACCATGGACGAGACGATCTCCAAAGCCATGGCTGCCGAACAGATGAGTTACAACGCGCAGTACGCTGTGTCCTACCGTATACAGTCGGACGGAACAGTGGATATACCATTTCTGCCGCCGATTAAGATGGAGGGCTTGACCGAGCGTGAGGCGCAGGACACCTTGCAGGCTGTCTTCCGCCAGATTATCCCCGACGCGGATGTCAAGCTGGCGCTATATAACAAGAATTTCACCGTGCTGGGTGACCTGGGGTCGGGGCAGTACAAGATATACAAGGAGCGCATGACCATCTTCCAGGCTCTGGCAATGACAGGTGATGTGAACAACAAGGGTGACCGCAAGCACGTGCGTATCGTGCGTCCTAACGGCAACGAACCGCCCGAGGTGCTTGAGTTCGATATACGTGCGCAGACGGTCATCGACTCCAAGTACTACTATATCTACCCCAACGACCTGATCTACGTGAGCCGCGAACCCGGGGCGTTCTACAAGGTGCCCTCCTACAGCAGCTTTATCGGCCTGATCACCTCATCCGTAGCCCTGCTCGTTTCGGTGCTGAACTACATACCTAATGTTAATTTTTAGTTTAGTGTTTAGAGTTTAATGTTGATGAAAGTTTAGAGTTTATAGTTGAAAAATAAAATATATGGCAGACAATAACCCTTATAGCAACCCCTATGGTAATCCGTACGGCAACCCGTACGGTAATCCCTATGGTAACCCTTATGGCAACCCGTACGGCAACCCCTATGGCAGTCAGTTCACGCCCAGCGTGGACGCCTCTGATGGCGACGGCGACGGTGGCGGTTCGAACATCAATGTGATGGAGTGGGTAGTGCGTTTCCTGCACTACTGGTATCTGTTCGCACTGGGCTTGGCTATTGCGTTCTCGCTGGCTATGCTCAAGAACAGACGATGGATCCCCTCGTACTACAGCTACGGCACGATCATCATCAAGCAGTCCACCGGGTACGGCGCTAACCTGATGCAGGGTTTCCGCGTGGATGAGGGCATGAATGATGTCAACAACCAGGTGCTGCGTCTGCGTTCGTACGACCTGATCGGACGCACCGTGGACAGCCTTCCGTTCCTGAACGTGGAGTACATTACCATGGGACGCTTCAAGACACGCAACCTGTACAGCCTGACGCCGTTCACCGTACAGACCACCGAACTCAGTGAGCAGGCGTACGACTATCTGTTCCGGCTGGACATGCAGGAGGATGGCGGCTTGGTCATCTCCATCAATGATGACAAGTCCGAAGTGCCGTTCCGCGTTGAGACGCGTTATGGCGAACTGGTGGAGACACCGTTCTTCTCCGGTTATATACTGCCCACGGCGATGATGGCCAATAAGGGGCGGTTCTTCTTCCGCTTCCGCTCACGCGCCTCGCTCGTTTCGGAGTTCCAGTCGCGTCTGCAACTGAACTTCCTGCAGCAGAGCTCTACCGTGCTCTGTATAGGCCTTACCAGTGAGACCGCTGAGCGCGACTGCGACTTTATCGACAAGCTTTCGGATATTTTCCTCATCCAGAACCTGGAACGCAA
Organism: uncultured Bacteroidales bacterium; assembly: GCA_946403215.1. GTDB lineage: Bacteria > Bacteroidota > Bacteroidia > Bacteroidales > Paludibacteraceae > Colicola. The sequence continues at coordinate 18,070 of CAMIZG010000005.1, forward strand.
GAACGAGCAGGCCGAGAAATCTATCAAGTTCATCAACGAGCAGCTGACCGTGCTGCAACAGTCGCTGGAGACCTCCGAGGGCGAGATGACCGCCTTCCGTCAGGAGAACCGCTTTGTGGATGTAGGCTCATACGCCTCGCAGCTGATGAGCGTCATCTCCGGCTATGACCAGATGGTGCTGCAACTCCGGCTGAAGGAGACCTACCTCGATTACTTGGACAACTACCTGCATGAATCGATTGAGCAGGGTACGGTGATCGCACCGGCGTCCTTAGGCCTGGACGAGCAGATGCTCATGACCTTGGTAAGCCAACTCAATGAACTGCAGATCCAGCGCGGCGAACTGACGGAGAAGAACGTGTTCTACGCCAAGTACACCAAGGATATAGAGAACGTCAAACTCACCATTGCCGAGGTAGTCAAATCGATGCGCAAGTCCCTGGAGATAGAGCGCAACGACCTCAAGGAGCGCTACGCTGAGGTGGAGCGTGATATTAAGCGTCTGCCTGAGAAAGAGCTGCAGATGGTGGCTATTGAGCGTAACTACCGAATCGACGACAACTACTACACCTTCTTCCTACAGAAGCGTGCCGAGTCAGAGATTCAGAAGGCCTCAAATACGCCCGACAACGAAATCCTCGACCGCGCACGCACCACCACCAAGCTGGTCAACGAAAAGGTGAAGAAAAAGACGATGAGCACCTATCTGGCTGTCGGATTTATTCTGCCGCTGCTGCTCATTATCCTCTCCGAGCTGCTGAACGATAAGGTGCGTTCACCCAAGGAGGTGGAAAAACTATCCAAGTTCCGCCTCATCGGCACGCTCCGCCACGCGCGTTCGCAGAACCCCACGCTGGTCAAGACATCCCCGCGCTCCGGTTATGCCGAGATGCTGCGTGCCATGCGAACACGTATCGAGTTCATCGTAGGACGTAAGGAAAAACTGCTGATCTGCGTCACTTCGGCTGAGTCAGGCGATGGTAAGACCTTCATGTCCACCAATCTGGCCGCCTTGTATGGCATGACGGGCAAGAAGACCCTGCTTATCGACCTTGACGTCCGCAAACCGAACATCCACACCAAGCTCGCTATCGATAATGGTCCGGGTATGACCAATTACCTGGTGGATGAGTGCGATGAGAAGGACCTGATCATCCACAACCCGCAGTTCGACTTCGACTTTATCCGTGCCGGTTCCGTGCCGCCTAACCCGGGTGAGTTGATCCATAGCGACAAGCTCCATCAGTTCATAGATAAGATGCGCGATCAGTATGATTATATTGTGATGGATACTTCGCCTATTGGTCAGGTGCCTGACGCGTTGTCGCTCGTGGCGGATACAGATATCACGGTGTTCGTTATCCGCTGCCTGCAGACCTCCAAAACGTTCTGCCGTCAGACCCTCGAGTCGCTCGAGGAAGATTATGCCGGCAAGATCCACATCGTGCTGTCTGATATACCTACCGAAGGCTTCCACTCCGGCTATGGCTACGGTTATGGCTATGGCTACGGCCGACGCCACTACGGCTATGGTTCGTATGGCTACGGCTATGGCTACGGTTATGGCAACCAGAAGTCGTCGAAGGGCAAGCAGAAGAACCGTATGCCGCTCAAGCAACAGTTGTGGCTCATGCTCGGTGACCTGATTCATCGTCGCCGCCGCAATGCTTACAACTACTACACCGACGACGAGTAAGATAGTTTAGTGTTTCGTGTTGTTGATAGTTGAGAGTAAATGGATATTTTAGCTAAGATAGAAGGCTTGGAGGGCAAGTTCCACGAGATCAACCTCCTGCTCACCGACCCGGCGGTCATTGCCGACCAGGCGCGCTACGTGCGTCTGAACCGTGAGTACCACGACCTGGAGCGTGTGCTGTTGTCGGCCGGCAAATACAAGCAGGCCGTGCTGCAACTCGCTTCAGCCAAGGAGGTGTTCTTCCACGAGTCTGACCCCGAGATGAAGGAGTTGGCGCGTGAGGAGATCGATTCCCTGGAAGCACGACTGCCGGCACTGGAGGAGGATGTCAAACTTCAGCTCCTGCCGCAGGACCCTGAGGATGGCAAGAATGTGGTGATGGAGATCCGTAGCGGTACAGGAGGCGACGAGGCGGCTCTGTTTGCCGGCGATCTGTTCCGCATGTACACCAAGTACTTCGAGATAAAGGGATTCAAGTATATCGTTTCATCCTTCAGCGAGGGTGCCGTAGGCGGGTATAAGGAGATAATTTTCAACGTAACCGGGCAGAACGTGTATGGCACGCTCAAGTACGAGTCGGGTGTACATCGCGTGCAGCGAGTACCTGCTACCGAGACGCAGGGACGCCTTCACACCTCGGCGGCTACCGTTGCCGTACTGCCCGAAGCCGATGAGTTTGAGGTGCATATCAACGAGGGTGAGATCAAGTGGGAGACCTTCCGCTCCGGCGGTGCAGGCGGACAGAACGTGAACAAGGTCGAGTCAGGCGTGCGCCTGAGGTATATGTGGAAGAACCCCAACACAGGCGAGGTGCAGGAGATACTGATTGAGTGTACCGAGACGCGCGACCAGCCGAAGAATAAGGAACGCGCACTCGCACGTCTGCGCACGCAGATCTATGACAAGGAGCACCAGAAGTACATTGATGATATCGCTTCGCGCCGCAAGACCATGGTCTCCACCGGTGACCGTAGTGCCAAGATCCGCACATACAACTACCCCCAGGGACGCATCACCGACCATCGCATCGGCTACACCGTATATAACCTCGCCGCCTTCATGGATGGCGATATACAGGGCGTGATTGATGCATTGACGGTAGCCGAGAACGCCGAACGGCTCAAGGAAGCAAACCTCTAATCAAGCTTTCGGCTATCGATTGTTGACTATGTACCTCTTCTACGCAATAGATATCCCATCCTCCGTTGCCGTCTGGCAGACGATTGTACTGGATGAGGATCAGAGCGCGCACGCTGTGCGCGTGTTGCGTTATACGGCGGGGGACACCATATATATTGCTGACGGACGCGGTAACTTATTTACGGCGCTCATCACCAACCCGCACCCCAAGCATTGCGAGGTGGAGATCAGCAGCATTGAACAGCAGCCCAGGCACCACCGCGGCAATGTGCGTATAGCCGTAGCCCCGACCAAGAACATTGAACGCATGGAGTGGCTCGCCGAGAAATGTACGGAGATAGGTGTGGACAGAATAACCCCCCTTTTGTGCCACTACTCCGAGCGCAAACAGATCCGTACCGACCGACTGCAGAAGATCATCCTCTCTGCCGCCAAGCAGAGCCTTTCGGCGTATCTGCCTGAGCTGGATGAACTGACCCCTGTCAAGGATTGCATCTTGTCAGCCACTGAACAGTACCGTTTTATCGCGCACTCCTCGCCCTGGACGGACAAACGCGACCTGCGCACCGAACTCAGGCAGATAACCGATGGCCAAGAGCCAATGGCTGATGGCAGACATACATTTTGTGTGCTGATTGGTCCCGAGGGCGGCTTTAGCGATGAGGAGGTGCGCCTGGCTATGGAGCATGGCTTTATCCCCGTCAGCCTGGGCGATGCGCGCCTAAGGACAGAAACAGCCGCTATCGTGGCATGTACAATGATTAACTATGTTTGATTGGTTGATATCGACAGACAAACAGTGGCTGCTGGCCATCAACGGGGCGCATGCGCCTTGGGCTGATGCACTGATGTGGCAGATCAGTCAGGCCGTAACATGGTTGCCACTCTACCTGTTTCTCATCATCTGCCTGTTTGTCAAGTTCCGCGGTCAATGGTTGCCACTGACAGTGGCCTTGCTGATGATCGCCATCGCCGTTGGCGGAGCCGACCTGATCTGCGCCCAGCTGATCAAGCCCATGGTGGCGCGTCCACGCCCCACCCATGATGCCGTGATAGGGGCGCTCGTGCAGGTAGTGAACGGATACCGCGGCGGGGCCTACGGATTCTGCAGCAACCATGCGGCTAACACCATGGCGTGCGCCGTGCTTTGCTCGGCCATCTTCACGTATGGCAAGCCTCGGCAGGCACACCTGTATATCACCCTGCCGTTGATCGTGTGGGTGATGCTTAATTGTTATAGTCGCATGTATCTGGGGGTGCACTATCCGTTGGATATACTGGCCGGAATAGTGGTGGGAGGAGTTATGGCCTGGGTGGCGTGGCGCCTTGGTCGAGGCTATCTTTTTCCGCGCGATGCCCGCGAGCCCCTTGCTGATGAGGCAGAGCCTGCAATCGCTCGAACTGTTGGGGACTGAGTATGCCCTTCAGCTCAACGAGCAAGCGGTTCATGCGCTCCACGATTTCCGCACGGCTGCTGTTCTCATTACGCGAACGAGCGTAGCGCAGATGGATGCGGTAGATGGTGTCACGAAGCAGTGAGTCGTGAATATCCAACTCCCGGGCAAGCATCTCCGTATGCTTCATGGCGCGCTCCTCAGCGGTACGCTGGGGTACACGAACATCCTCTTGCGAGTATGCCACGCCGGCTGCAAGAGCGAACAGAAGAATAATATGCGTACGCAATAGGTGAAACATAACACGTTTACGACTGATTGGTAACAAAAATCGTGCCATGAATACTGAACTGCAAATAGCCCGACGTCTGTACTACTCGTCGGCTGCCCACCGGACAGCTCGTCCTGCTGTGCGCGTGGCACTGGCGGGCATCACCATAGGCGTTACCGTCATGCTTGTAACCGTGTGTGTGGTCATCGGATTCAAGCAGACCATAACGGATAAGGTGGCGGGCTTCGGGGCGCACATTCAGATCACCAGTTTCGACAACAACAACACGTACGAGTACCAACCTATCTTTGCGCCGGACTCCCTGCTGCAAATGCTGGCTGCTATGCCCCATGTGCGCTCGGTCAATACCTTTGCCACCAAACCTGGCATGCTCAAGACGCCCGACAACTTCCAAGGCATCGTGCTCAAAGGCCTGCCGATGGACAACGGGTGGGAGTTCTTCCGCAGCAACCTGGTGGCCGGCAGTTTGCCTGCCGGGCCGAACGATATTCTCCTCTCCGAGGATAATTCGCGGCTGCTGGGTCTCTCGGTCGGCGAATCGGTGCTGTGCTACTTTGTGGGCGATGCGCTTCGAGTAAGGCGCTTCACCGTCAGCGGGATCTATTGTTCATCGTTTGCGGACTACGACAAGCTGTTCGTGCTCTGCCCGCTGCCTGCGGTCAGCCAACTCAACGGCTGGCGACCCACGCAGGTGTCGGGCATCGAGATGCGACTAACCGACCTCAGGTATCTGGACGAGGTGTACGATCAGGTGTATTTCAGCGTGGCTAACCGATTGGACGAGGAGGGGAGTGCTTATTACCCGCAGAGCGTGATGCAGATGCATCCCGCCGTGTTCTATTGGCTTGATCTGTTGGATATGAATGTGTGGGTGATCATCATCCTTATGTTGGCTGTGTCGGGATTCAATATAGTGTCAGGACTGATCATCCTTATCCTGGATGCGATCCCTCTTATCGGCATACTGAAGGCCTTGGGTGCCAACAACCGCTTCATCCGCCGCATCTTTATCCACGAGGCTGCTATCCTCATCGGCAAGGGGATGCTCATGGGCAACCTGCTTGGTCTGGCGCTTGCGGCGGTGCAGTATTTCGCCCGTCTGATCCCCCTCGAGGCCTCCACCTACTACGTGAGCTACGTGCCTATAGCCTTCCCATGGGTAGGGGTGGTGCTGCTCAACATGCTTATCTTAGGCGTCAGCCTGCTCACCCTGCTTGCGCCCACCTCACTGGCCACACGCATCTCCCCTGCGCGAGTCATGCACTTTGAGTAACCCGGTCAATTCCATTGCCTTACGAAGTGTATTTTTACCCCAACACCACATCGAGTACCATCATCAGCACAAAGCCGATGGCAAAACCGATGGTGGAGAGGTTGGAGTGTTGGCCTTGTGAGGCTTCGGGAATCAATTCTTCTACTACTACGTACAGCATTGCGCCTGCGGCGAACGCCAGCAGGTAGGGCAGAATAGGTGTCAGCATCGCTGCCATCAGCAGCACCAGCAGTCCGCCAACGGGCTCGACCACGCCGCTCAGACTGCCGATAAGGAAGGACCGCCAACGGCTGTTGCCTTCTGCCCGCATGGGCATCGAGATGATAGCGCCTTCGGGAATGTTCTGGATGGCGATGCCGAGTGATACGGCAATGACAGCACTCATCGTCAGGCCGGCTGTGCCTTGCGTAGCGCCGGCAAGTATAACACCTACCGCCATCCCTTCGGGCAGGTTGTGGATGGTGACCGCCAAGGCGAGCATCGCCGTGCGCGAGAGACGGCTGCGTGGACCTTCAGGACTGTCGGCACCAAGGTGCAAGTGCGGCGTCAGTTCGTCGATGCCTAACAGGAAAAGGATACCCGCCAGAAAGCCTACCGCAGCCGGTATCACTGCCCATGCACCTTTGTCCGCTTCGGCTTCGATAGCAGGAATGAGTAGCGACCATACACTGGCCGCTACCATCACTCCTGATGCAAACCCCAGCAAGGCTTTTTGCAGACGGTTAGGCATCTCGTGCTTCATCACAAACACGAATGCTGCGCCGAGCATAGTGCCCAGCAGCGGAATCAACAAACCGATAAGAATAGTGGTGGTCATGATGATTATTTATTATTTTTCTCGTCTATCGCTTCGCGGAACATGGCTTCGCACTGACGAACAGACTCGTCAATATTATACTGTTTGGCATGCTCAGCATATTCATGCTCCATGCGTGTTTTCTCCTCGAGATGGTCGAGCCACCAGTCGATAGCACGCGCCAGGTCCTTCGGCCAACCGGGCACGAAGAGCGACCGTCCGTCCAAGGCAAACTGCGGCGTAGCACTCACTTCGCTATTCGCGATGACGGGCACCAGACCGGTTGCAAATGCCTCGATACAGCTGATCGCCTCGCTCTCCATATCCGAGGCATGGACATACAAGTCCGCCTGCGCCAGAAGATGAATGAGTTCGGGCTTCGAGAGGAAGACAAACTGCGGCGGGTTCGGCAGTTTCTTGCCCAACTTGACATATTCGCGATACTTCGGTCCTTTGCCGCGTCGCTCGTCGGTCGAGTGCTCCATGCCCTCGATGCTGATGACCGGAAACATGTGCAGGTTCTTTTTGAGGAACGCGATATAAGACGGCCCGATCAGCGTGCCGTTAGTGAAGATGGGAAAAATCATATCCTCCACCTCTGCTACGCGTTCCAGAATATCCTTGCGCATCATCGGTTCGCCACCGGCCAGCAGTGCGAAGTTGATGCCGAGCGAAGCAGCCTCTTCGAAGATGGCTTTCCACTGGTCGGGCGAAAGTGTCGGTTTCTGCTCTTCCTTGCTGTCGGCGGCAATACCGTTGGCACGCGCGTAACAGCCTTTGCAATGCAGGTTGCAGGTTGTGGATATAGAGCAGATAAGAAACGGAGGGACATCCACTCCGTTCCTCTCACGCACTTTCTAACGACGTTTCTCCGATTTGAGGAACGTCTGCTGCAACCGCCAGACAGCTTTCGCCTCCAGCGGGTTGCTCAGCACATTGCGATACGCTTTTCGTCATGATACGACGAATCGCATCGCTCATATATCCTTGTATGTTGATTTCAGACATACATTAGGCCGGTTGCCATTTGCAGCGGACGGGCGAAACGATAGCGCCTTCCTTCTTCAGGTCGGCAAATGCTTTGTCCACCACCTTGCGGTCCAGGCCGGTCATCTCGGCAATCTTACCTGCGTTAACGGGTGCGCCTGCTTCGCGCATCGCGTTCAGTACTTGATCTTTTGCTTCCATGATAATTGGTTTTTGAGGGGTACTTTTATGAAATTCGCGTTTTTTGGGGGAGAGCGCAGCTCACTATGTGGCACTCTGCAAGCGCGTGGCCCGTAGTCGTACCAGTATTGAAGCAAGCGTTTACATCATTGCGATAAGGAAGTTCTCGTAACCGAGTTTCTGGATGTAGCCGAGGTACTGTGCTTCCCAAGCCATGTGTGCTTCCTCGCCGTCAATCCATTTCTGGATGAGCTTCTGCGTGGTGTAGTCACCGTCGAAAGCTTTCAGCAATTGGTTCATCTCCTCTACGGCATTGGGCTGGTAGTCCGACTCGATCTGCTGTTTCGGATCGTCATAGAACGGGAACTCGATGGTCTTCATCGCCTCCTGCAGGTCAGCAGGCTTGCAGCCGAGCTCTACCAGACGGTTCAATACCTCTTCTGCCTCATCCCACTCTTCCTCGGCTTCCTCTTTCCACTTGTCAGCCAGTTTGTTCCAGCCGTTCAGACGGTCATATGCCGAGAAGGCGAAATGTTGCTTACTGTTTCCAAACCATACTGCGCCGGCCATTGCCAGACCTTTCAGTGCTTCTTCTCTTGTCATAATTGTATAGATTTAAATTGGTTTATAAATATTTAACTATTTCTTGCTCAAAATCTTCGGGTTCAGCGGTCGGAGCGAAACGTGCGACGACCTTACCCTCTTTGTCCACGAGGAACTTGGTGAAGTTCCACTGTATGTCGCTCTCCGTCTTGGCGCTGTCGCTGATCTTGCGGAAGAGCGCTTTGGCTGCTTTGGCCTTCAGACCTTTGTACTCCTCAGTCGGTGCCTGCTCCTTGAGATAGGTGAAGATCGGGTCGGCTGCCTCGCCATTCACATCAATCTTCTTCATGATCTGGAAGGTCACGCCATAGTTGAGTTGGCAGAACTCCTCAATCTGATCGTCCGACCCCGGGTCTTGCTCCTTGAACTGGTTGCAGGGGAAGCCGATGATCACCAATCCTTTGTCTTTGTATTTCTTGTTCAGTTCTTCCAGTCCCTTGAACTGCGGGGTGAAGCCACATTTGCTGGCGGTGTTGACGATGAGCAGTACCTTGCCTTCGAACTCACTGAAGTAGAGTTCCTTGCCACGGCTCGTTAGAGCCTTAAAATCATAAATCTTCATATTATTTATCCTTTATCAATTATCGATTATTATTTGTTTTGGCCAGCCCGTCAATCAGGCTGTCGAGTGCCGGAATCACGGCAGTCAGACTATTGATGTCCTCAATCTTGTCCGTGAGTTGTGCTAATAGGCAGGCTGGTATATGCTTCGCCTGCTCTTCCAGCGCTTTGCCTTGCGCCGTCAGGGATACGATGCGCTGGCGTGTATCCTCTTTGCCGCGCGTGCGCTTCACCAGTCCCTGCTTCTCCATGCGCTGGAGTAGGGGGGTGACGGTGTTCGTCTCCAGATGGAGGTGGCGGGCTATATCGTTCACCGGCTGACGGTCGTTCTCCCACAACACGAGTAGCACTAGGTACTGCGGATAGGTGATGCCCAGCGGCTCAAAGTAGGGGTAATAGGCTTGCATGATCAGCCGTGCCGCCGTGTACAGGCGGAAGCACAATTGGTTCTCTATTTTCAGTTGATCGTACATTTTCTTGCGTTGGTTTGTTTCTTATTCAAGGTTCCCGACGTAAACCGGGCTGTTGACTGTTTGGGAGCGGTCAGTCTGTGCGAGCCGATTGCTAAAGCGCTGCAAAGGTACGAAAAATATTTTTATATCGCAAGCGATTTATCTAAAAAGTGCCAAAATGTAGTCCGTTTTGTGCGTATTATAAAACAGACTTTACAAAATATCGTGCACGATATACTTTGTGCTGCGGATGATTGGTTCTGATTAGTCGGTGAGTTTGATGAATTCCGTTTTGTCGGTATGGATCTCTCCCCATGGCATGGTGGTCCGGTCTTCCCAGAACATGATGTTACCTGTTTTTGAGATCGATACCTGATGCACCTCCGGCTGGCTGATACCCATCTTTATCGATTGGATGAGCTTCTCACGGTAGTCGTTCTTCTGAATCTCCAGGCTGTCGCGATGGCTGTCCAGATAGGACTTGGGCAGGCAACTCAGGTCGGGGTCGAAGGTCAGTATGCGCACGGTAGCGGAGTCAAACTGTACGATGAGCGAATCGTTCTGCAGGTCCCATTGTCCTTCAGCGGAAAACACCAAGGGCGTCAGCATTGACATATTGATATCTTCTTCGTGCACATACAGGCCCATCTGCATCTCGGTATGCATGGTGTATATTACGGTGCGGTCCTTCCGCAGGTTGTATGTGAGTGTTTTTTGGGCGTGCTTGTGCTCCCATTCGCCTGCCAGCCGTTTGGGTGTGGCCGTCACCAGCTTGTTGATGTGCGTCTGGACGTAGCGCTTCATCTCCTGCTCGGATATGTTCATGATGAACTTGTTCTCCTGGTTTAGCAGCTTGATCTGCTCTAGGAACAGTTCGTAGGTGTCGTTGCGTGAGTGGTACTTCTGCAGATATAGTTCCACCTCGGGTTGGCGGAACATGAGTTGCACAAATCCTACCAGCGCATCGTGCTCCATCATTCCTTTGATGCCCATATCTGCGGCTGAAAGTTGCTTGCGGTACTCGGTGATGAACTCGTCGCTAATGGGATGATGGAAGGTGGCGCTTTGCGCTAACAGGTTCATCAAATTGCGGCGTAGGTGATAGCACTCCTGCACATTGCGGTAGAACGCTATATCGCCCAGATGCACCATGGCGTCCATGCTGGTGGTGAACACTTTTTCGGTGGACTCGTCGTACCATTCGGGCGTCGTGGCTGGATCATAATGCAGGTACTCGGAGGTCATCCACAGGCTGTCCATCGAGGTGGTCGCCATCTCCTCCGGGTGGGCAAACAGGTACATCGCCACATGGAAGAACGCATCCTCGCGTGCCTTGCAAATCTCGAACTTCCTGGCCAGTTCGTCGATGTCGTAGATGGCCATCATCGCGGCTTGCCGCTGTGCTTCCTGCTGATTGTGCCGCTCCACCAGCTTGTTCACCTCAAACGTCAGTCCCACACCGATGGCTGTTGCCAGCACGCCGTTCAGTAGGTTGCTCCACCATGAATTGAGTTGTATCTTTTTCATCGTATTGGTTTTATTACTATTTGAATAGTTCGTCTTAATCAAAGCATATACTACTTGGTCAGGAAGAACACTACAAAGGTACAAAAAAAATCCGATATTTGCAAGAGTTTGGAGAATTTTATTTTTATGCGGTGGGAAATGTCAAAAATGTTGTGCTTTTGTAGCCGATTTGGGGGCAATTAATATACCCCTTTTTTCGGGCATGAGAAGCAAGTTGCGGTTAGGGGGGGATGGGTGGCGTGAGATCAGGCGCATAGGCAGGTCGGCGTGGGAACGATGGCGTAACAGGCGAAATAAAAGAACCGCTCACATTGAGCGGTTCTTTTATGCATCGTATTAGCGATGAAGGTTAGTGCTTGTCTTCGTCCTTGGCCTGCTCTTGGGGAGCATCGTTGGCACTCATGTTCTCGATGAACAGGTTAACCAGGCGCTTGGTGACCACGGTGTGGGAGATTACCTTGGAGAGCCCTGATTTAGCTGCAGGCTTCTGGCCGTTGGCTTTTGGCTGCTTGTCCTGTTGTTCGGCTTCGGCCACGAGTTGTTCGCGGTGATCCATCTTGGCCTTCAGTGAGGCAGGAGCGTGCTTGTATAGGGCGTTGTAGCAGGGCACAGCCGCCTTCATGATATACGGCGTGAGGAACGTGGTTACCACACTGGATGCGACGATGATCGGGTACAGGGCAGGATGGAGCACACCCAGGCTGTTGCCCAGTCCTGCGATGATGAACGAAAACTCACCGATCTGCACGAACGAAAAGCCGGTCTGCATGGAGTCCTTCATCGTCTCGCCACCCCACCAGCAACCCAAGGTGCCGAAGATGATCATACCGATCACGATCACCGCGCAGGTGATCAGGATGCTCGGCCAGAACTCGACAAGGTTAGCGGGGTTGATCATCATACCTACGGACACGAAGAAGATGGCAGCGAACACGTTCTTCAGGGGCGTCATCAGGTGCTCGATACGATGCGACTCGACGGTCTCCGCCAGGATAGAGCCCATGACAAACGCGCCGAGTGCGCCGCTAAAGCCCGCCTCCTCGGCTGTGAGCACCATACCCAGGCATAGACCGAGGGCAAGGATGATGAGCGTCTCGTCGTTGAGATAGGGCTTGACCTTGCGGATAAGGGTGGGGATGATCAGTATGCCTACCACGAACCACACGACGAGCGTGACAGCCAGCACGATGACCTTGTTGATCAGTTCCTGGCCATCGAACTGATGCTTGATAGCGATGGATGACAGCAAAACCATCAGCACGACAGCCACCACATCCTCCACGATGAGGATACTGGTAGCACCCTTGACGAAGCGCGCCTTGCCCAGCCCGGCTTCATCGACCGCCTTCATGACAATGGTGGTGGAGGACATACAGAGCATACCTGCCAGGAAGAGGGCATTGAGCATATCCATCTCCGCCCATTTGCCTACACCGAAACCCAGAAGCATCATACCGCCGATGATGGTCAGCGCACCGATGGCCGCCACCTTGCCGCTGGCTATCAGGTTCTTGAGCCGGAACTCCAGACCAATGCAGAACAGCACGAACAGCACGCCTATGTCGCCCCATGCCTTGACGTTGTCGGCGCTGACCAGCGTCTCGCCGAACAAGTACGGACCGACCAGCACGCCGGCTACGATGTAACCTAGCACTACCGGCTGCTTCAATAGCTTGAATAGCAGACTGACCACGCCGGCTGTGATCATCAGAATATAAAGATCATGGACCATAAATGATTTGTGATTTGTTATATGTGATTAGTTGTTTGTTGTTAGTTATTCAGTGATGGCGTTGAGTCGGGCGAGCATGCGGTCGCCGAGCTCGGACTTCTTGCGGATATGCTCCAGTACGGCCAGTACAAACGAGTTGCTCTCGAACTTGCCCCGTACGTTCTCGAAGTCGCGGTTGGTCTGCTCATCGTTGCCGTCGGCACCGAAACCGGTGCGGGCATTGAGGCTGAACTCCTTCTTGGCATCCTCATACACGAGTTTGTCCAGTCCGACCACGGCTTCCTTCCATGCCTCGACGGTGCGGATAAGGTCGGCGACCTCCACTTCTTCAACCCGTTTTCCCCACACCTGCTCGAGCTTGTCCAGCGCCCAGGTCCACTCGTAGGAGTAGTAGTTGCTGTACATGCTGATGAGCCGTTGCTGAGCTTCGTTGAGCGAGGTGAGCCGGCCGCTCTGTATATCGTCGAGCAGCTGCGTTATCTCGGACTTAGGTGCGAGTAGTCCGGCACAATCCACCCATTCGCCGAGCCCGACAGAGCTGTCAGGACGCAGGGCTTGGCGCAGTTCGCTCAGGTTGTGCCACTCGGCCTTGCTAAGGCGCGAGATGAGTGAGTTGCCGAGGAACTTTTTGATACCTACGCCGTAGAGCTCAATGCCCTTGCGCAACGATGAGTTGCGGATCTTACAGTTCCGGTAGGAATAGACTTCCGTACCTTCGCCCGAGAGGTGCATGATGTCGCGCAGCACCTGCTGACCCTGGTACATCTTCTGTATGGTGTAGGGCGAGAGCAGGTTGTAATTGATCAGGTCGAGCTTGACGGGGTCCTTGCGGTTGTCGCGTTTGGGCCACTTCTGCGCATCGCGGATCGTACCTACCGAACGCAGGTTGACAGCAGGCACTATATAGCTCTCGTTGGCGTTCTCTATCAGGTAGGAGAAAGGCAGTGCGGAGGTGTCAGAGTGATGGGTGTGACGACCCATGACTAGTGTGAACGCTCCGACTTTGGCTGGCCAGAGCAGGTATGAGTCGGAGGTGGTCTTGGCGCCTCGTTCGGCTACGCCCTGGTGGATAGGACCGAGCTTGTACATGTGGTTGGACTGGTTGCTGCCCGAACCGGCGTTCAGGAACGAGAACATACCGGCGATGAGCAGCGTTGACTTGTGATGGGTAACGGTATACGGTCCGGCAAAGATAGCCGTAGCCTCGCCGTGGAAGCCCTGGCAGTTGGAGAAGAACAGCGACTCTAATGCGGAATAGTGCTTGCCCATCTCGCAGCCCTGTCCGATGAAGCACTTGCTGACGAGCGTACTGTCAGTGATCGAAACGCCGGAGCTGATGATAAAGTCGTTGCACTTGACGCCCGAGCCTATCTTGACGGGAGCCTGCTGATTGGAGTTGATGGATCCGTTCTTGAGCACGGATGCGCCTCCGATCTGCGCATAGTCGCCTATGCGGACGTTCTTCAGGCTGCCGCAGTTGAGAATGTGTACGTTGTTGCCGATATAGCCCATCTCGGAGCGTTGCGTCTCGGCATAGGCATCAATCATCTCGGTCAGGCGCTCGATCATCTGCGGACGGTGGCGGTACAGGGTGAGGAAGTACGCCAGGTGCGCTGACAGGTGGTCGAAGATAGGAATCTCGCGTCCGCCGCCTTCGTTCATCACGGGCACGCGCACTCCGTTGCCGAACGTACTGCTGCCGTCAACCACGATGGAGTGGACGTTCTCGATGCAGGTGTCGTTGCCGATGCGGTAGTTGGCCATGTAGTTGGATACATTGTAGATATGTACGTTGTCGCCGAACTCGCAGTTGTGCACCGACGCGCGGTACAGACCGCTGTGCACGGTGAAGCCGCCTGGAAGCGTGTATTCCGCCTCCAAACGACCGATACGGATCTTGCCGGAGAAAGCTACCTCGCGGATATATTCGGGATGAAAGGGTTCAGCCACCTCAACCAGGTTCCAGTCGCGTGAGGTGCAGCGTTGTGATTCGAGTTGTGTGATCTCTTGTTGTGTCAGTTTTCTCATATTCAAATAAACTTATACTCTGTCACCTGCCGGTACAGTTGTCCGGGGCGGAGGACAGGCGAGGGGAAGTTATCGTGGTTGATGGCGTCGGGGCAGTTCTGCGCCTCGAGGCATACAGCGTGCTGGATGTCGTAGGTCTTGCCGCCCTTGCCTGTGTTCTGCTCCACGTAGTTGCCGGTATAAACCTGCAGTGCTGGAGCCGTGGTGCGGACCTCCATGGTTCGTCCGTCGGCGCTGAGCACAGCCACCTTGCGCAAGGCAGGGTCCTGCTTGTTCAGGGCCCGCTCCTGTTCGGTAGCGGGGCGGAGTACCCAGTTGTTGTCGATGCCTCTGCCGGATGCGAAGAACGGGTCGTTGATGCGGTCGCCGATGCGTACGGGCTGACGGAAATCCATGGGCGTGCCGTCTACGGGCAGTACTTGGCCTGTGGGGCATGCTGTGTCGTCAAACGGCGTATATTCGTCGGCGAGAACCTGCAGCACATGGTCGTCCACCCGTCCGCTGCTCTCACCTGCGAGGTTGAAGTACGCATGATTGGTGAACCCGCAGAGCGTAGGAGCGTCGGTTGTAGCCTCATAGGTGATACGCAGAGCGTTGTCGCGCGTGAGGGCGTAGGTGACCGTTACATCCATCGTGCCCGGGTAGCCCTCTTCGCCATCCATGGCGCGGTAGTGCAGGGTAACGGAGTAAGCGGTTTGGCCGACTACATCCCAGATCTTTTCGTTGAAGCCGTGCACGCCTCCGTGCAGGCTGTTCGTTCCGTTGTTCACGGGCAGTTGGTACAGCTTGCCGTCGAGGGTGAAGCGGCCGTCCTTGATGCGGTTGGCCACACGGCCTATGACGGCGTTGAAGTATGTCTCCTTGGTCATCCACTCGTCCAGGGTGTTGAAGCCCAAGACCACATCGGCCTTGACTCCCTTGTCGTTCGGCACGATCAAGGACACGAGTTTGGCACCGTAGTTGGTGACCTGTGCTACGAGGCCCGAACTGCTGCGCAGTGTATAGAGTCCTACGCGCAGTTGGCGCTTTCTGCCTCCCTGCTCGGCAGAGAGGATGGTGTTGAATGATTGTTCGCTAACCATATTACTCCAGTCTTCTTGCTCCGTCGCTGATTTCAGCTACGTAGAACTCGGGTTTGATGCCTGTGATACGCTCGTAGTTCTCGCCTACCTGCTGCTTGAACTGCTCGATGACCTCGTCCTTGACGAGCGAAACGGTGCATCCGCCGAACCCGCCACCGGTCATACGGCTGCCGAGTACTCCGGGTACTTTCCATGCCTCGGCGGCCATGGTGTCGAGTTGCAGGCCGGTGACCTCATAATCATCGCGCAGACTGACGTGACTGGCGTTCATGAGTTGGCCGAACGTAGCTATATCTCCGGCCTTGAGGGCCTTGACTGCATCGGCAGTACGTTGCACCTCGCCAACGACGTGGCGGGCACGTTTGTGTGCTACGGGGTCGGTGATGGCACCCTCAATCTGCTTGAATTCAGCCTCTGTGAGTTCGGCCAGGTTCTTGAGCTCGGGACGCACTTTCCTGAGTTGGTCCAGTGCGAGCCGGCACTGTGCCACGCGGTCGTTGTACGCACCCGAGTCGAGGTGGTGAGGCGAGTGGGTGTTGGCAATAACCACCTTGATGCCCTCGAGCTTGACGGGCACGTGTTCGAACTCAAGCGTGTCGCAGTTGAGGTGGATAGCGTGGTCCTTTTTTCCCCACGATGAGGCGAACTGGTCCATGATGCCGCAGTTGACTCCTGCGAACTCGTGCTCAGCGAGCTGGCCGATCTTGGCAAAGTCGGTATGGTTGTATTTGAGACCCAGGTAGTCGTTGGCAGCAAAGGCAGCTACGACCTCGAGAGCCGCACTGCTGCTCAGACCTGCACCTGCGGGCACATTGCCCCAGATGAGGATATCCAGACCCTGGTCGAACGTATGTCCCTGACGAACGTACCACGCCATACATCCCATGGGGTAGTTTACCCATGACTTGCCGGGCAGGGGTTCGGTAAGTTTGTCCAATGGTACTTCGACAACTTCGGGCATATTGAGCGATTTGAACCGCATAAGCTGCGTGCCGTTGGGAGCAAGTAACAGATAGGTGCCGAATGATAATGCGCATGGGAATACGCTGCCGCCGTTGTAGTCGGTGTGCTCGCCGATAAGATTAACTCGTCCCGGTGAAAAATACACCGCTGTTGCCTGCTTGCCATAAGCATCGGCAAACGCCTGTTTCATTTCTTGTACTTCCATGATAGTAATGAATAATATGGTTAATATATGTTTGTGCTATTCTTATATCTCCTGCTCAAGAATGCAGACCAGTTCACGTCGTCCGATGATAACCATTGCGATCAACGCGATGATCAGGGTAGCCACGAGCGCGACGGACAGGTGTCGCGGTCCGGCAGCTCCGGTAGGCACGGTCACATTTTTGAGCGTGGTGAATTGCTGTCGGTTGCCGATTTGGGCGTTGAGGATGATTGTTTGCCTGATGAACGCCTGCTCAGCCTCGCGGAGCATAGCCGCCCGAGCAGTGTCGCCGCTGCGCATGGCAGCCTGGTATTCGTCGTGTGCCTGCGCAATGTGTGCTTGCAGGTTGATGTACAGTTGCTCGGTCTTGCTGCGGTAATAGTTCATGGCGAACTCATTGAGGGCTTCGGCAGCGGCTTGCGTGACCATGGCCGCCACGAGCGGATCTTGTGCCTTGACGCAAAGCGTGACCAGCTTGGTCCGGCTGTGGACGGAACAGGTTATACTCTGCCTGGCCATACCGATGGCCTCGATGGCAAACCCCTGTGGGCGGAACGCGTCGAGTGCGGGCAGTTGCTCGCCCGGGGCGTGCTGCTTGACGCCACGGAGCATCCGGCGGAACGAGGTCCAGCAAGAGTATTGGTAGCGAGTAGCCAGATACTCGTAGTACGAACCGCTGAATGAGCCGTCGGCCGTGGTGACGGAGGTGGCAAGAAGTTGGCACAGGTATGCTGTGGAATAGATGACCTCGGTGTAATCATCCGGGTCAATGGAGTAAGCTGTGTTGGCAAGCCCCAAATCGTAGTTTTCCGGCCGGTTGAGCATAAGCGTGCGGTTGGCATCGGTGGTGCGCATCTCCTCGGTGGACAGCGAAGTGGAGCATACATAATATGGGCGTTCGTTATACGTCAACGCATACGCGCACGCGAAGGTGAGCGGGATAAACCAGTATAGAAAGACGCGTTTGGCCTTGATGCGGGCGCGGAATGCCCGGCTGTTGGTATATGTTTGTTCTTGCATATGATGGTGTTATATTATTTGTCTAATTGTTCGTAAATGGAGTTGCGGCTCTTGAACTCGGGCACGATGCGTTTCATCAGTTTGACCGTCGGGAACGCGAGCCCCTTCTGTGCGGAGATGATGAGTTCGTTGATGAGCGAAGCCATAGTGTCGTAGTCATTCTCGCGCACATTGGCAATCATGATTTTCTCGTTGGTGGTAGGCATGGTGAGTTCCTTCTGGTTGAGCAGTTCTTCGTAGAGTTTTTCGCCCGGCCGCAGACCTGTATATACAATCTCTATATCCCTGCCGGGTTGGAATCCGGCGAGTCGGATCATGTTCTTGGCCAGGTCGGCTATCTTGACGGGCGCTCCCATGTCGAAGCAGAAGATCTCGCCGCCGTTACCTAGTGTGGAAGCCTCGAGCACCAGGCATGATGCCTCGGGTATGGTCATGAAGTAGCGGATGATGTCGGGGTGCGTTACGGTGACCGGACCGCCGGCCGCAATCTGCTTCTTGAAGAACGGCACGACGCTGCCATTGCTGCCGAGCACGTTACCGAAGCGTGTGGTGATGAACTTGGTGACATTCTTGTCGGTTGCCGACAGCTTGCGGAAGAGCGATTGGACGTAAATCTCCGCTATACGCTTCGATGCCCCCATGATGTTGGTGGGATTGACGGCTTTGTCGGTGGAGATCATCACGAACCGTTCGGCCTTGTACTCCACAGCGAGGTCAGCCACGTTCTTCGTGCCGAGCACATTGGCAAGGATAGCCTGTGTGGGGTACTCCTCCATGAGCGGCACATGCTTGTAGGCAGCTGCGTGGAAGATGACCTGGGGATGGTACTCCTCGAATGTCTCGCGCAGCATATCACGGTTGCGCACATCGGTTATCACGTGCGCGTAATGCATGTGCGGGTACAACTTATTAAGATCAAGGCTCAAGTCGTGCAGCGGCGATTCGGCGATCTCGGCCAGTACGACGAGTCGTGGGTCGTATTTCGATACCTGCCGCACGATCTCGCTGCCAATCGATCCAGCAGCACCTGTCACGAGAACGACC
Source organism: uncultured Bacteroidales bacterium (assembly GCA_946403215.1). Taxonomy (GTDB): domain Bacteria; phylum Bacteroidota; class Bacteroidia; order Bacteroidales; family Paludibacteraceae; genus Colicola. The sequence goes on from CAMIZG010000005.1 coordinate 37,045, forward strand.
TTGTCGGTAATAACGTGACGGACGTTATCGGTATTGATGTGAATCTCGGGACGCTCCAGCAGGTCCTCCACTTTGATGGCTTCGATGCTACCGATCTTCTTGGCCATCTCCTCGTTGCTGTCTTCGCGGAAGTCGCTGAAGTACGGGGTGGTAAGGATGTGGATGTTATTGTCCAGGAAGATGCTCAGATCTTTGGCGGGATTGATATGCTTCATCTTCAGGGGTGAGATGATAATATCCTCCACCTGCTTGGCCTTGAGGATGCGTACGATGTAGTCGTCTTTGGAATAGACCTTGAGTCCCAGCAGTTCGTGCTTGACGTTGTCTTCGGCATCGGCGATAAATCCGACAGGACGGTACTGGCTGTCCATGCTTGAGTTGAGCATCTTGGCGATAGCCAAGCCGGCAGATTGGGTGCCGTAGATCATGACGGGGCGTGTGCCGGGGGCATGATGCGACATATATTCAAAACTGAGTTTGATGGTAATACGCCAACTGATGAGCAGAACGATAGCAACGAAGATGTAGGTGTATATTACCGAGTTCAGCAGCATAATCTGTCCGGAAAGATACCGTACAATACTATTGGTTGCGGCGGGTAACAAGCCGGCTACCAGGACGGAAATAGTGATCTTGGTGGCGTCAACGAAAGTTGAGAACCTCAGGATGCCGGAGTAGGTATGGAAGATCCAGAAGGACAACAGCTGCATGCCCATCATGACGATGGCCTGCTGCCAGATGGGTATAATGCATTTAGTAGGATTCAGGTGGATGAGGTTGTAACTGATCAGGTAACTGATTACATAGGCGATGAGTGTCAGCAGCAAGTCAATAAGCAGCACTCCCCACTTGGGCAAGTATGTTAAGTTGGTGACATGTGAAAAGATGTCAGAACGTTGGATTTCGCTTAGTCGTTTCTTCATGTGTTCACTCAATTAGTGGATAAACGCTTGTTGTATGGTTCGAATGATGTATGTTACATCCTCGTCCGTCACCATGGGGCCGCTGGGCAGGCATATGCCCCGGCGGAACATGGCTTCGCTTGTGCCGTTGGTGTAAGCCGGACATTTGCTGAACACGGGTTGCTTGTGCATGGGTTTCCACAGGGGGCGGCTCTCGATGCCAGCCTGGTCGAGGAACAACCGCAGTGCCTCTACATTGCGGTTGGGTTCGCAATCGGTATGCACACCACCTCCTCCGTGCACAACGCCGGCCGCACCACCTACAGCACCCTGAATGGCCTGGGCGTATGCCCGTTCTTCGCCTTGGATATGTGCCTGCTCGTCCAGCAATGCGGTGCAGAGCCAGAAGTTGGAGTCGAAGTCGGTTGATGGAGCATCGTGGAAGGTGATGCAGTCAATCTGCGCAAAGGCTTCGCGGTAACGCTGCGCAATTTGCTTGTGGTGGGCAATGTGTTCGTCGAGTACGGTCATCTGTCCGCGTCCGATGCCGGCGCAGATGTTCGACAGGCGGTAGTTGAACCCGACGGTTTCGTGTTGATAGTAGGGGTATGCTTCGCGTGCCTGAGTAGCCAGCCACATGATGTGTTGCTTGTCCTCGGGTGTGCTGCAAATGAGTGCTCCTCCACCGGAGGTGGTGATCATCTTGTTGCCGTTGAACGACAGTACGCCAAATCGGCCGAAGGTGCCCAGCACCTGACCGCGCCATCGGCTACCCATCCCTTCGGCGGCATCCTCGATCACGGGAATGTTATACTTGTCGGCAATGGCCATGATCTGCCGGATGCGATACGGCATTCCGTACAGCGCCACAGGTATGATGGCTTTGGGGTAGCGGCCCGTCTTGGCCTTTCGGTCAAGGATAGCCTGCTCAAGCAGCGCGGGATCCATGTTCCACGAATCGGCCTCGGAGTCAATAAACACAGGCGTAGCTCCCAGATAGGTGACGGGGTTGGCCGAAGCGCAGAAAGTGAACGACTGGCAGATCACCTCATCGCCGGCTTGCACGCCGCAAGCAATCAAAGCCAGATGGATAGCCGCTGTGCCGGCAGATAAGGCAACAACCTCTTTGCTCAATGCTTCGGGATCGGTGCGCGTGTTGACGAATTGCTTCAGGTCATCCTCAAAGCCGTTGACATTCGGCCCGAGAGGAACGACCCAATTGGTGTCGAATGCCTCCTGAATGAATTGCTGTTCCTTGCCGCTCATGTGAGCCAGGCATAGATATATTCGTTTGCTCATACGTGTGAATTGTTACGTGCATTGGTTAGTAGAAGTTCCATTAACAGGAGATCTTCCTTGTATGTAAGTTTGATGTTAGTGTTCTCGCCTTGAACGATAAAAACGGGTTCTTGGGGCATGTAGCGTCTGATAGTTCCGCAGTCATCCGTAGTGGTAAATGCCGGATCCTGGAGTGCAAGATCGTATGCCCGCTTGATTGTTCCCCGCTTGAAGCATTGAGGTGTCTGCACGTTCCTCAGGTTCCTGCGGTCGGGTATGGTTTCGATGCATTCGTTTGCATCGACGGCAATGATAGTATCCGTGGTCTTGACAGCCACCCCGACGGCATTATATCGGCTGAGTGCATCAATGCATTCATTGATGATCCGTTCGGTTACCAGCGGGCGTACTACATCGTGGAAAAGCAGGTTGGCGTTGTCGTCTTGGTAGGCATCAATAGCAACTAATGTGCTGTGGTAGCGTTCTTTGCCGCCGGCAAGGATCTTCCTGACCTTTTGGTAGTTGCCGTGTGCAACAAGTTGCTCCACGTAAGGTATGTATTCGGCTTTGGACACGATACATATCTCATCAATCTGCTTGCAGTTCTCGAACGCATTGATTGTATGTTCAATTATTTGCTTGCCGGCTACCCGGGTAAACTGCTTGGGGACCTGCTCCCCGAAGCGCGAACCGCTACCGCCAGCAAGAAGGATGGCTATATTCATATGTTTGCTTGAGTCTATTAGTTGTTCCCGTTAAACGCTTCAGCCGTAACTTGTCCTTCGTGAGCTATATCCTTGTGATGAAGCACGTTGTGGATGGTCATCATGATGATTTTCAGATCCAGCGTGAAGCTGACATGATCTACGTACCAGACGTCGTATTCAAACTTCCTGGTGTGGGTGATGGCGTTTCGTCCGTTGACCTGTGCCCAGCCGGTGATTCCCGGACGGACCTCATGGCGCCTGTGCTGCTCGGGTGTGTACAGGGGCAGGTACCTGACCAGCAGCGGTCGCGGACCGATCAGCCCCATGTCACCTTTCAGTACGTTGAACAGTTGAGGTAGTTCGTCGATGGATGTATTGCGAATGAACTTGCCTATGCGTGTCAGTCGTTGTGCATCGGGCAGGAGCTTGCCGTCTTTGTCACGCTCGTCGGTCATGGATTTGAATTTCACAAGCCGGAATATCCTCTCATCTTTTCCGGGGCGTTCTTGTGTGAAGAAGGCTCCGGCACCTTTGTTGGCAAAGTGCAGCCAGATCGTTACTATCAGCAGTAACGGACTAAGGCAGAGAAGAGCAGTCAATGCCACCGTGAAATCCATTATGCGTTTGATACAGTTCTTATACATGATCCAGATGTTTCATTATCGCATTGTATGTGCATTCGATGGAATAATGTTCTTTCAAATACTGATAGCCCTTCTCTCCCATCAGCTTGCAGTCGCTTTGCAGCATCCGGTCGACGCACTCTGTGAATGCCTTGACATCATTACTCGGGCAGGCCAGGCCGTAGCCGTTGGCTTGGGCGATCGTTCCGATATCGGAGTTGGGGTCTGTGGCGGCAATAACGGGCAGCTTGTACTGCAGGTATGGCAGCAGACGCGACGGGTAATTGGGAATAGTAAAGCGGTAGTCGAGAAACAATAGCCCCACATGACACGCCCGGATAAGATGGTCGTAATCGGCTTTGGGGAGTTGCTTGAGTAGCGTTACGTTGCCCGGGGCAGATTGCTTGTACCATTGTTCAAGTTTGCCGTACTCCGTCCCGTTGCCTACCACGATGAAGTGGCAGACAGCCTTGTTGGCACATGCTTGCAGGCATTGTATGAGGAACGAAATGCCTTGCGGTTTGCCCAGGTTGCCGCCATAGACGAATAGTGTTTTGTCCTGCGGTAGGTTGTATTGCGAAAGGATGGCTGTCCTATCCAGAGGCGTGGTTTGCTCCAGTTCAACAGAATTTGGTGCTATCTCCACATTATTGCTGGACAGATAGGGGTTGTGCTCGAGCAGGTACTGGACATTCGCCGGCGACATACAGCCGATGAAGTCGGACAGTCGGTAGAGCGTTTTCTCTTTCCGGCGGAAGTACTTGTACAGGACACTACCATGCTTTATCATTCCCAGATCCACGCTGTTTTGCGGGAAAATATCCTTGAGGAGCAGGTAACTGACGATGCCCGGGTTAGTGCGCTTGATGTAACTGATCACCTTGCAGAACGTGATAGGCGGCGTAGAATACAGCAGCAGGTCGAAGGTTGTGCCCTTCATGTAGTGCTTAATGGCGTTGCAGTATTGGCGCTCCAGCAGGATGGTGCTGATTCCTTTCTCCAGGAAGTTTGTTTTCTGGATATTAAGCGTCTTGACATACAGACAATGGACGCCATTTTCAACGACGTATTCCGTGGGTTTGTGCTGACGTCGTTCCACAGGGGAAACGATGTACAAGTTGTGCCCCTGCTTGACAAAATAGCGCATCAGATCGGAATAGATCCCGTGATTGGCGATATTGACGTTACTGACTGTTATGAAAAGTACGTTCATGTTATCCGTTTTTTCTCCAGACCATCTTGTTGACAATTTCAGTATAGCTTTGGATGATCTTCACTACTTTGGTCGATACATTTTCTTCCACATAGTCGGGAACAGGGGTTCCGTAGTCGCCGTTCCGGTTCATCGTTACCGCTGTCTCCACGGCCTGCAGGAGTGAGTTCGTATCTATTCCGGCGATGAAGAAACATGCTTTGTCAAGTGCCTCTGGCCGCTCGGTGGATGTGCGGATGCAGACGGCGGGGAAGGGGTGTCCGACGCTGGTGAAGAAACTGCTTTCCTCAGGCAGCGTGCCGCTGTCCGAAACGACAGCAAAGGCGTTCATCTGCAGGCAGTTGTAGTCATGGAAGCCGAGTGGCTCGTGCTGGATGACCCGTTCGTCCAACTTGAACCCCGAAGCTTCCAGGCGCTTGCGGCTGCGCGGGTGGCAGCTGTACAGGATGGGCATGTCGTACTTTTGTGCCATGGCGTTAATGGCGTTGAACAAGGACAGGAAGTTCTTCTCCGTGTCAATGTTCTCCTCGCGGTGGGCACTAAGCAGGATGTATTTGCCCTTCTGCAGTCCGAGTCGTTGATGGATGTCGGATTGCTCGATCTGCTGCAAGTTCCGATGCAGCACTTCGGCCATAGGTGAACCGGTAACATAAGTGCGCTCTTTGGGTAATCCGCAATCGGCCAGATAGCGGCGTGCATGCTCACTATATGCCATGTTCACATCGGATATGATATCCACAATCCGGCGGTTGGTCTCTTCAGGTAGGCATTCATCCTTGCAGCGGTTGCCGGCTTCCATGTGGAAAATAGGGATATGTAGTCGCTTGGCACCAATCACACTCAGGCAGCTGTTCGTATCGCCCAGAACTAACACGGCATCGGGCTGAACGTCCACCATCAGCTGGTAGGACTTGGTGATGATATTCCCCATTGTTTCTCCCAGATCATTGCCTACTGCATTCATATAAACATCGGGGTCGGCCAGTTGCAGATCCTTGAAGAAGACGCCGTTGAGGTTGTAGTCGTAGTTCTGCCCTGTATGTGCCAGCAGGGTGTCGAAGTACTGACGGCATTTGTTGATCACAACCGCCAGACGGATGATCTCCGGACGTGTGCCGACGATAATGAGCAGTTTGAGTTTACCGTTATTTTTGAATGTAGCCATAGTTGATTATTTTACTGGTTCAAAATAGGTGTCCGGATGCGCAGGATCAAAGATCTCGTTCGCCCACATGACGGTGACCAGGTTCTCCGTATCGGACAGATTGATGATATTGTGGGTGTACCCCGGCAGCATGTGTACTGCTTGAATGTTCTCTCCGCTCACTTCAAACTCAATGACCTCATCTGTGCCGATCTTCCTCTCCTGGATGAGTCCGTGACCGCTGACAACGATAAAGAACTCCCACTTGGAGTGATGCCAGTGTTGCCCTTTGGTAATGCCGGGTTTGGAGATGTTCACACTCACTTGCCCAAAGCTCAAGGTGTGGATCAACTCGGTGAATGAACCTCTGTCATCTTGGTTCATCTTCAGGGAGAAAGCCACTTTGTTCTTCGGCAAATAGCTGAGATAGGTGGAGTAGAGTTTCTTGGCAAAGCTGTTCTCCGGAATCTCGGGTATCATAAGCGTTTGGGGCTGCGCGGTAAACTGCTGAATCAAATCAACAATCTCCCCTAATGTCACCAAGTGGGTGATGGGGCAGTAGCAGTAGTTGCCCGATTCGGATGGTTTGACTTCCAATCCATCAAACTCGCAATGGTGCTCCTTTCCTTCGATGGCGCTGAGCATTTCGTCCACCAGATCATCGATGTAGAGTAATTCCAATTGAACGGAAGGATCATTCACCTGAATTGGCAGATCGTTGGCGATGTTATGGCAGAAGGTAGCCACAGCCGAGTTGTAGTTCGGCCGGCACCATTTGCCGAATAGGTTGGGGAAACGATACACCAGCACCTTTGCTCCCGTCTGAGCTGCATAGCAGAAGAACAGTTCTTCGCCGGCGAGTTTGCTCCTGCCGTATTCACTGTTGCCGAATCGTCCGGTGAGTGATGCTTGCTGAGAGGAGGAAAGCATGACCGGGCACGTGTTGGCATGTTTCTTCAGCATGTCAAGCAGCGTGGAGGCAAAACCGAAGTTGCCTTCCATAAATTCAGAGGTTTGCTGAGGCCGATTAACGCCGGCAAGATTGAATACAAAATCCGCCTGCCGGCAGTACTGATCCAGCAGAGTGCTATCCGTATCGATATCAAACTCAAAGATCTCATCAATCTTCAAGTTCGGCCGTGTGCGGTTCTTGCCCTCTTTGATGGTTTGCAATGTCGCACATAAGTTCTTACCGACAAATCCCTTCGCTCCTGTGACAAGTATATTCATGCTCCGATAGCTTATTTGGCAATGTTCTCAATCCCTTTCAGTTCGTTCTGGATGTATTCAAGGGCAGCGATTTTCGCTTTTGTCTCCTCCAGGTTCAAGCGGCGTGTGTTGTTGCTGTTGAACTCCTCAATTGTAACGCGTTTGGTATCACCCTCCTTGAAGTACTTGTCGTAGTTCAGATCCCGATTGTCCGCCGGCACACGGTAGAAGTTGCCCATGTCTTCAGCCTTTGCACACTCCTCTTTGGTCAGCAGCGTCTCGTACATCTTCTCTCCATGTCGGATACCGATAACCTTGATATCCTCTTTCTTTCCGCCGAACAGCTCGCATACAGCCTCTGCTTGCGTTTGGATGGTACATGCCGGTGCTTTCTGAACAAGGATGTCACCATTTGTGCCGTGCTCAAAGGCGAAGAGAACAAGATCGACTGCTTCGTCGAGCGACATGATGAATCGTGTCATGCTAGGCTCGGTAAGTGTAATGGGGTTACTTTGGCGGATTTGATCTATCCACAAAGGAATAACTGATCCGCGCGAGCACATCACATTGCCGTAGCGTGTGCAGCAGATTTTTGTTTTGCAGCTGTAACGGCTCTTGGCAACAGCCACTTTCTCTTCAATGGCTTTGGTGATACCCATAGCGTTAATGGGGTAAGCGGCTTTATCGGTAGAAAGGCAGATCACGCTCTCGACTCCTTGCTCAATAGCGGCTGTCAGCACATTGTCAGTGCCTATCACATTGGTGCGAACAGCCTCCATCGGGAAGAACTCGCAGGACGGAACTTGCTTCAATGCCGCTGCGTGGAAGATATAATCCACTCCGGGCATAGCGTTCCTGCACGATTCCAACGAGCGCACATCGCCGATGTAGAACTTGATCTTGTTAGCGACATTCGGATACTTGGCTTGATACTCATGACGCATATCATCCTGCTTCTTCTCATCGCGAGAGAAGATACGAATCTCCTTGATGTCGGTATCAAGAAAACGTTTCAGCACGGCGTTTCCGAAACTTCCGGTTCCACCGGTAATCATCAGTGTTTTGTCTTTGAAAATGGACATAATAACTATATTTCTGTATGCTTATTTTCTAATTCTGTGATCCAGTCCCAAAGCCTGGAACAGTTTGATGCCAATATTGAATGCCCATCTGTTAGATCGGTATTTTCTAGGGACGAAGGGCATCTCAAAGTAGTGCTGCAGTTCCTGCTCGCTGATCTGAAGTTTTTTCGCAATGTCTTTGAACATTTTCTGGCCTTCTTCTTCCGATAAGGGAGGATTCTGTAGTTCTTTTAGTGCTTCCTTGCGTGTCTTTTCTCCGGTCATCACAAGGCTGGACAGCCAGGCGATACGTATATCGTGACCGAAACGTTTGACGTTCCAGTATCCTTCCACGAACTTGGTAATCTCGTCTTCAAAGTGTTTCTGACCGTAACTCTCATATCCGTACACCTCGTGCATCGTGTCTATCATCTGCTGGCGGGTCAGGGGGATGAGGTTCAGCGGCTGTATTGTTTTGACACCTTTGATATAAGGCAGAACCACTTTATGACGGAAACCGGAGGTCCAAATATAGTGCTTGGGTATCGGACAGCCGTTTTTGCTGAGCACATCCTTTATATAGACTTTGTCGGCAGTGGGCCCGCAACCCTTGAACCAGGAGACGGGATCGCTCACGGCCTCGGTGGCTACGTTGAATCCGTTCAAGATATACTTGATGCCCATTTTGTCAGCTATATGATCAACCAAAGCAATGAATGCGTGATCCTGCGGTGCGTCCAAACCTGCAAAACCCGCTTTGAAGAATGCCAACTGCATTTGGCGCATCTCGTCCCAATCCATTTTGTAGTAGTGGAATTCAACACCCATTTTGGCTTCCATCTTTTTCAGGTTCTCAACGGTGACGGGCAAGTCCCAACCGGCATCGATATGGAAAATATAAGGGCGGAGACCCCATTCAGTAACTGCCATATGGGTCATGTAGGAACTGTCCAGACCACCACTCAAACCCAACAGACAATCGTATTGTTTGCCTTCTCCGCTTTTCTTGATTTCATTGAGAAGCTTGCTAAGCTCTTCCTCATGACCTTTTCCGTGATTCCACCACGGAAGAACACGCTCTTCAAAATCGCGACAACGGTCACAAACACCATTTTCATCCAACACTAAATTTGTGTCTGTGGTGTCCATAACGCAGTGCTTGCACACTTTGATTTTTTCCTTATCCATATTATATTTCTATTAATTTAGGTATAACGACGTTGTTAACATTGAGCAGCATAGTTCCCCAACTCAGTCCCAGACCGAACGATGAGCACAATAGCCGTTGTGGCTTGTCCTGTCGGAGTTGGTCGCGTAGACGAGTCACCATCAGACCTGGGATACTGGCACCGCCAGTGTTGCCGAACGACTCCAGATTGTATGGTACTTTCGCTACCGGCAACTTCAATTTTTTCACTAATCGGTCAACAATCAGTTTGTTCGCCTGATGAATCAGGTAATAATCGATATCCGTTTCTCGATTGATTTGGAGTTCATTCAGGATGTTCTCCACGGTCTTTGCCGGTTTGCTGATGGCAAACGTAAATACCGCCATTCCGTCAATGAGTGTATCTTTCGGAGCACGGAGAATACCATTTCCAAAATCCTTTTGGATGAATGATTCCGGTGTCAGCGGATGGCGATAGCCGCCATGAGGAGTCATCAGCGCTTTGTAGCCGCTGCCCTGGGTGTGGAAATCAATGAGAATAGGCTCGGCGGTGGTGTCATATTCAAGCGCAACAGCCGTGCCGCAATCGCCAAACAAAGGCACGCGACTCTTATCCTGCATCGAACCCATACGTAGTGCTGTGTCACCGATAAGAAGTAGCGCACGCTTGATATTGCCTGAACTCAGCATGTTACTGGCCACATTGATGGCATACATACATCCGCAGCATCCCATAGGCACATCCAGGCAGAAGCAGTCTTCGGATAGACCAAGTCGGTCTTGCAGCAGACATGATGTAGGTGGCGTAGGATGAAAATCACCGGTCACGGATTCGAAAACGAGCATGTCAATGCTGTCCTTTTCCCAGCCGAGTTCGGCAATCAGCTTCTCTGCTGCCGCTTGGCACATATCCGATGCGCAGAGCGACTCTGGACCTAATCGACGTTCGCGGATGCCTACCGTGTTGTTGAACACATCGGCACCTTCCTTGTCAAAGAAAGGGAAATCCTCGGTGTGAACCACCTCTTTGGGCACACAGGCACTTACTCCCACAAATCGCACATTTTGTATATTCCAACGAGCCATGATTATAATTCTACGTTGTTTTTCGCTAAAATTTCTTTGCCGGCTTTATAACTGGTACAAGCCATGATGTCCTCGGGATCAAGTAGCAGATCAAAGGTCTCTTCCATCAGGGAGATAATGTTGAGTTGGTGTACCGAATCCCATTCGGCAACGGTCTCTTTGCTGTAGTTGTCACCTAGTTGTGTTACGTCAGCACCAAAAACCTGTACAAAAATGTCGTTGTACTTTTCTACGTTTGTCATATCAGTTGTTATCTAATTTACTATACAATTTTTTCCCGGCTTCATTCTTCGGGATCTCATCAGTAACGCGCACCTCGAATGCGGTGGCCACAATGTGCGTTTTCTCAACGAGTGCATCTTTTACTGCCTGCATCTTGGTTTCGTCGGTGATATATACGATCATCTTCTCGTCTGTTCCGATGCATGCATTTTCTGCTTGGCAAGTAGATGAGATGATCTGCTCGCATTCATCCAGCCCTACACGCATCCCGAATAACTTGAGGAAGCGCCCCATACGACCTACGATGTAGTAGCAGCCGTCTTCATCGAAGTAAGCAAGGTCACCGGTATGAATGGACCCATGACGCTCATCACCTTTTTGCAAATCATCCAGGCCGCGAGCATATCCCAGTGTTACATTCTTTCCGCGATAGCACATCTCGCCTTCCGTGTGTGGCGTTGTGATTGGATGACCATCGGCATCGATGAGTGAAAGTTCGCCATTGGGTACAGCGACACCTATACTTCCGGCTTTCTCCACCGCCCATTTGGCGGGCAGGTAGGCCATTCGCGCAGTGCACTCCGATTGGCCGTAGGTGGCTATCCAACGTTTGCCGTTATCGCGGCAGTACTCGGCGAACTTGACGTTCAGGTTGTGCTCCATCTTGCCTCCGCCCTGCGTCAGCAGTTCCAACTCCGGCAGATCCATGCGGAAGAAACGCATCAAGTTAAGGATCTGGAACGAGTAGGGTACACCTGTAAAGCTCGTCGCGTGCTCGTCTTTGATGAACTTCCAGAACACAGGGTCTGTCATGTTGCGCCCGGTGATCAGTATGGTCGCGCCTACCTTGAGATGGCTGAACACCATTGATAGTCCCATGGTGTAGTATAGCGGCAGCACCATCAGTGGGCGGTCACTCTCTTTCAGCTCGAAGAATGTGGATATGTTCAGTCCCGCTGCCTCAATGTTGTCGTAGCAATGACGCACCAACTTCGGGCTTCCGGTACTGCCGGAGGTGGGCAGCATATGACTCAATTCGGGATATAACGGAGCAATCGGGTTATTTGTGCGCGTGAGCGCTCCGGCTTGCCAGATATATGCCGGCCTATACGTCTGCAGTAGGTCGTTGTATAGGGCTTCATCGGTCTTTGCGCTCAGAATCAGCGGAACCAAACGACCACTGATCAATGAGGCCATCACCCAGGTGAGGCTTTCTACATTGTTCTCCACTGACATGAAGCACAAGGCGCGATCAGTGACGGACGCAAAAATCCGCTCCGCGAGTTCTATGATCTCGCCGTAAGTCACTTTCCCGCCCTCGCTGTCAATAGCAGCAAGGCGATGTGCATCTATATGTTCTAATTCTAACAGCATATTAAATCGATGCACATCCGTCAACGCCTAATATCTGTCCGGAGATATAACTTGCTCTGTCGCTTGACAAGAACGAACAAGCGTTCGCTATATCCTCCGGCGTACCAAGACGACCTAAAGCAATGTGGCTGATTCGCTCGTCAATCTTCTCTCCGTTAGCCTCATACAATTCAGCAAAACGTTCGGTCTTGACAATTCCCGGAGCTACCGCATTGACGCGGATGCCTTGTGGTGCCAGTTCTTTCGCTGCGGATTTGGTCATAGCTATGATTGCGCCTTTGGTAGCAGAATAAGCCACCTGTCCCGGTGAACCTAATACTGCCGTTACAGAAGCGATGTTGACAATACTGCCTCCGCCATTGCGCGCCATCAGACGACTCACCAGTTGAATCAGCTCCAGTACGGCTATAACATTGATGCGGAACATTAGCTCAGTCTCTTCACGCATGATCATCCCGATCTTATGGTTGAAAACCACACCGGCATTGTTCACCAGCACATCTATGCGCCCTTCTGTTTTGAACACTTGCATCATGGCGGCTTTCACAGTGGCAGCGTCCGTTATATCAAACACCAGCGGATGAATATGCGCATCATCGCTTGTGAACTCCTGTCGGTCACAGGCATATACCACGGCACCATCATTAGCAAAACGACGAGCTATCTCACGACCGATGCCTTGGGCGGCACCGGTGATGATGCAAATCTTATTCTCAAGTAGTCTTTCCATACTAAATTATAGCAAATGATTAATTCAGCGTCCGTCCTCCGTCAATAACGATGCTGGTGCCTGTTACCCATTGCGTGGCATCCGAAAGAAGATAGACTGCTGCTTGCGCAACTTCCTCGGGTTTCCCGTAACGGCGAAGCGGATATTTGGCGATGTCTTTCTCCAAATCCTCGGGACTCATCGTCTGATTTTGTAGCAGACTCGTCTCTATCCGTCCCGGGCAAATCGTGTTGCAGCGAATCTTCTTGCCTGCTAATTCCAGCGCAGCATAACGGACAAAACTGCTCAAAGCACTTTTTGAACTCCCGTAGAGCGACAAAGCCGTGGCTGTGTTTCCGTTGCCGGAAATAGAAGAGATATATACCAACGAAGCCGTTGCTTGTAACTTACGCGCTTTGGCCAACGCTTTGGTTAACAATACAGGAGCGGTGTAGTTGGTCGCAAATATGCTGTGGACATCTTTCTCTGAAATAACCTGAATGGGTTTGAGCTGACTGATCCCGGCAGCGAACACCACACCATCCAACTGCGGCAGTTGGTGAGCCAACTGCTTGATAGCCTCTTCATCGGTCAGGTCGGCAATCAGATATTGATGCCCGTCACCTTCCAGCAGCGATTGCGTCTCGCGTAGGCGCGTGGCGTCGCGCGCGGTAAAAAAAACTTGAGCACCCATTCTGGAGCACTCCACGGCAATAGCCCTACCGATGCCTGATGAGGCTCCGGTGACCAGTATCGTTTTGCCCGATAACGTAAACGGATTGTACATTATAATTTGCTCTGTACTAAGTCAAATAGTTCTTGAATGGTTTGCGTCTTGCGCATCTCTTCGGGAGGAAGCACAATGCCGTACTCCTCATCAACCATTGTGATCACGAGTAGTGCTACAAGTGAACTCCATTCATCCAATTCACGAAAACGCGTTTCCGGTTGCAGTACAGCAATATCTATCTCATCGAATTGCTCTGCAAAATGTTCGATAAATTCTTGAATATCCATATGATAATTTGTATTATATTTCGTCTACATTAGCCTTCTAGCGGGGTTGCCAATCACGGTTGTGGTACTCTTCACACGTCGAATCACAAAGCTGCATGCGCCCACATGCGAGTTGGATTCTACCACCACATTGTGGCTGATCATTGCATTGGTATGTATATCTGCCTCGTCCTCCACTATGGTTCCGCCTACAAGCGTCACATGGGTGTCTATTCGGTTCCAATTGCCGATGCGGCTGTCGTGCCCGACAACCGTATAGGACTGAATCAGATTGTATTTGCCTACCTCGGCATCCGCACCAATAGTCGTGAATGCGCCAATCACTGTGCCTTCACCTACTATGACGTTCGTCCCCAAACGAGCCGTCTTGTGAATCATCGTGAAGAACTGACCACCCTTGGCAATAATCTTCTCAATGCATCGGCGGCGTGCATGGCTGCCAATTGAGCAGACAAACACATCGCCCTCTATCGGTTGGTAATCACGAATCGTTCCTAACAATGGAGGATAATTGCTGAAGCCGTTCAGAACGTTCGTGTCGTCATCGATAAAACCTTTGATAACAAACTCCGTTCCAAACCCTATACTTTCCCGAGCTATGTCACAGAATGTGCGCCCCATGCCACCTGCTCCTATGATGATAAGTTGTTTCATAGATATATGTTATATCTAACACTAAAATAGATTTTTTCAAAAAGCCTACAAAATTACAAAAAAAAATACACAAATCCAAATAATTGTGCATTTTTTTTTAAAAAAAATGTATATTTGCCCCATGAGGCAATTTTTATGTACTAAATTCGGGCGATATAAAGGGGTTTTACAAGGTTTTATCGATGACTACGCCTTCAAATATACCGGTCAACTGCTTCGCTATTACTTCCGAGGAGAAACGACTTTTGCATTCTGCCGCTATAGTCTGGCGGTTAAAGCACTGAGGATCAGTATATATCGACTTGATTGCTTTTGCCAAGCCTCTTACGTCATCAACTTCAAAAAGAATACCGTTTTCATCGTTGATGCATTCTCTTATGCCGCCGCAAATACTGGAAATAACCGGCACTCCGCACGCAAGTGCTTCAAGCACTGCAACCGAAAAGTTCTCGTTCCGTGAAGGAAGTACAAATGCATCACATTGATTCAGAATAGATGCAATCTCCCGCTTATCCTTTGCTCCTGTCAGGTGGATATTGCTCCCGAATCCGTATGCATCAATTTGCCTCTGCAAATTCTGGTGTTCTTCGCCTTCGCCGATAATATCTAACTCCCATTTGTCACACGGCAAATTAGCTAACTTAAATGCTTCCGGCAGTAGGTCAAATCCTTTGCGCCGAATCAGACTTCCTGTTGCCACAAATCGCATCTTGTCAGTCTTGGCTTTAGGCACATAACTGAATTCTGTTCCTACCATGTTATACACCACCTCCGCCTCCACATTAAACAACTCTTTCAACCTTGCCTGCAAGGACTTGGATACGGTGATTACTTTCCTGGTCTGCGGATACGTTGCGGCAGCATAGAACTTGACCATCTTCGGTACAGGCTGTTCATTTATTTCCGACCAATGCTCGATGGCCACAATAGGTGCCTGAAACGATTGAAGACATTTTACCGCGTAGTAGGAGTTGAATAGATAATGACTGTATATTACATCAATCTTATCTTCCTGTTGCTGGATGGCCTCCCCCAATTTCCGCCACTGCCATGCTATGAACCGACAGCCGATCTTCTCGCTGAAAAACTCAATGAAAATGCTCGGCATACAATAATAGATGTATGTCGTAATTCCATCTACACAATTTCTGCTTACGCCTATTTTTCTGCGAGACATTCGCAAACGCGTATCTACGCATGCAACGATGACTTTATGCCCATACTTGGCCAGCGCTTTAGCCTGGTCAAATTCAAAACTCCCCCATTGTGCATCGTTGGGATTCGGAATTCCGCGTGATATGATTAGGATGTTCATACGTTTGGTTTCTCTTTGTCGGTTAGAATCGGTTGGCTATCATATCTGCTCGTAAATTGTCTTTCACTTTGTGCATATCTTTCTGGAAGTAGGATACATATGCTGCAGTCGTATCTTTGCTGCGGTAGATCATACTGGAGTACAAGGTGAGTATAGTCAGGCTGATGATACAATACGAGGCAAACTGTCGCCAGCTCTGCCTGCGAGTCTTGTAGAAATAGCGCATCGTGTAAGCCAGTACGATGAACTGTGTAGCCGAAAGGTAGATGATAATTCGCTGGAACATCATACTTCCGATGAACAGGTAGCTCAAGCACGTACCCACGTAGAATAGATCATATAGGATATTGAATCTGTCGCTCTTGTAGAACTCTTTTATTTTAAGGCTACATGTGGCGATAATACAGTTGACGATGAACATCAGTATACGCGTGATACCGATGGTGCTATTCAGTATCAGGTCTTCCGCTGTATCAATGTAGTTCTCATATCCCATCAGAACGATCAGCATGTCGAACCAGTGCAGCATGTTCTGCCATTGGGAGAAGAAGGCGCTGGCAAAGAACAGAGCCAAGCCGACCAACTCAATAAGCGGCTTGTGCAGAATACCCTTCTTCCTGATCCAGAAGAAGTAGAAGATGAACAGCATTAGTGCTGAATGGTGGAAGGCGAGCGCAAAGATACAGCACAGCCAGTATTTCCCGAGTTTGTTATGGATGATGTACTTGAGCGAGTACATGAATATGCAGAACGCCGTGTAGTGCCTGATCGTATTCATGAAGTCGTACACGCAAATGCCTGTCATTAGGAGCGTTATGTAGATGTATGGCAGTACATTATCCTCGTCCTTGAATGCCTTATACAGCAGCAGGATTTGCAGGAATGCGATAATTGTGAATAGACAATAGACCGGCAACTCGAGTACCTGACACAGATATGCTACGGCCAGGAAACCCCATTCGTATCGGGTGTCTTTGAACATATCCCAGTATGAACTGTACTGAACAAGTTCTTCATCATACATCTCTACATAGTTGTTGTAATCGATGCCTACTCCATAACGCAAACCGAATACCAGTGTGAACAGTACAATCGGCATCCACCCCCATAGCTTGCCTTGTATTGTCTTTTCCTGAGAACGGAGCGCTCCATAGCACATCAGTAGTGTCAGGAGGGTATAAACTATTATGGTTTCTAAATATAGCATCTCTTACGATATAAATTCGTGCAACAACCCTTTCAACGTGAATAATCCTCCCCGCACAATGCATTTTAACGCAGACAGCGGATGCCGTTGCTTCAGTGATGGCTGAATGAATGATTTGTATATCTTGGCAATATGCAAGTACATGAAACTCCGTTTCACGTCAAAAACGCGTAAGATCTCGTTGTTCCACCTCTCTATTTTCCCGGCAAACACGTAGGGCTCGGTGTAAACGGTCATTCCTTGCTCCCCCTTTCGATATACGGATGAGATATTTCGCACAAAGCGCATCTTGCCTTTCGATAGCAGCCAGCACCACAGTATCGTGTCAACCTGAACGTGACAGGTCTCATTATAGCCATCAAGTGCTGCTCGCCGGCACAGAACACCGGCTGTGGGAAAGCGCCGACTGATGATCACCTCTTCCATCGTGACATCGTGATCGTCATCCTCGTTGTTGAACGGATAGGAGCTGCCTGTTATCTCATTCAGGATCAACCCGTTGTCAGCTATTGCGGAATATGAGGGATTTGCCTCCATGAAGTCAACTTGTCGTTGCAGTTTCTCTGCCGAATTCCAATAGTCATCGCACTCGCAAAACGCAACATATTTTCCCTTGCATTGCGGGAAAAGGTAAGGCGCTAAAATCCCTTTGCCTTTTGAATATTGGTTTTCTGTTTGCAGAATAGGCTTGATAATCTTCGGGTATTTCTGTGCATAGTCCTTAATAATCTGTTGTGACGAATCTGTTGAAGCATCATCGTGCACAATTATTTCATATGCAAAGGATACGTCTTGATTAACAATACTATCCAAGCATTGCTTTATATATTTCTCATGATTATAAGAAAGCAAACAAACAGAAACCATCATCTCATTCATGGCGCAATTCGATAAAGCGGTTTATTTCCATTTCTTTGCGGTAATCCTCAAATAGACGCTGGCAGTCGTATTGAGGTATATACCCTAATTCGTCCTTTGCATTTTGTATATCCATCAGGAAACCGCCACCACACGGTTTGTCGGGACGGTAGATGATTGGTGAAGGATGGTCTTTCGGCGAGAACACCTTGATGATTGTCTCGATTTGCTCTTGTAGGGTAACCGGAATCCCAGTTCCGACATTGTAGAAACCTGTCTCCCTGTCTACAAGCACCGCTTTGCAAATCATCTGTGCACAATCGTACACGTGAACCATATCTTTGCTATAATTGGGATCTCCCCATAACTCAAGCGGTTCACCTTTCATGGCAGTATCGATCATTCGATATAACGGCCTTAACGTCTTTACGCCATTCGGATGGTAGTAGTGATACGGACTATAGCTGTAGATGGTGGGGAAGCGGAAGATAAAGTACTTCAATCCGTACTCAGCATAATAGTGCTTCAGAAATTCAATGGCTGTGTTCTTGGTGATCACGTACAATGCGTGATCGCCCTTGTAACTGAAGTTAAAGGGCGTATCCGGCTTGAGCGCAACCCCGTCTTTTACGGACAAGGAAACATCAAACACTGTCGTGGAAAATAGAACGCGGTCAGCCTTAACCTTCCGGCAGTACTCCAACACGTTGAATGCTCCTATAATATTGGATTGGATGTACTTCTCCGGAGCATATCCTTTCATATAGGACGGGATCTGTGCGGCCAGATAGATCACGGCGTACACATTCTCAGTAGGCAACTTGTCGAAGTCGTTTGCTTTTGACAGATCAACGCTATAGTAGGTGTATCCGAGCTTGGCAAAGAAATCCGTTTCTCTGCGACCGGATGCAATTATCTCATATTGCTCCGTATCGAAGAAATCAAGTGCGTATTTCCATACATAAGAGCCGACATTACCTGTCGCGCCGAATAGTATAATCTTCTTTTTCATAGAATAAATGATATTATTTTCTTCATTTCGGTTATATCGTATCGTTGGTCAAGTGGTAACGGAAGCATGTGGTTGACAAGCGACTGCTCCCACTCCGGACTGTTCCACTGCAGTACATTATCCCAGTATTTGGCGGTGTAGATGCGCTGCTGTTGCAGTCGGCTACGCAATATGCTTCCATCACCCGGCATATATGGATAAACCATCGGTACTGCGTCACCCAACTCCAACGATAAGTTGTTGGTCGCCCGTAATGCCGTATGCAATACGTTATAATTGGCAATACGTTGCCTGCGTACGTAAGCATAGTCAATAGAGCAAAGGATGCGTTCCGTTATTGCAGACATTCTTTTGATGGGTTGATTGCATAACTGTTGTTCGCGCAACTGATAGTCAGCATAACCGCATTCTGCATCTTTGTCAATTCGCTTGAGCAAGTGTGACATGTTTGCATAGGATTCGTCTTGTGGAATATCGCCTTTTAATAACTTGTCTGTGTAGAGATAGGCTCCATCCGGAACGCCAAAGAACTTGCGTGCTGTATAAAATGTGTCAATATGATTGATGCGCGGTGCAAAGAATGCTTGCGCATCGTCAACAATTAGTCGGCTGCCATAATGGTCGGCTAGTCGCTCAACAGTTTGTTGCTTCAAGCCGTAATAGTTCGTGAATAGGAAAGCGTCATTACTTTGTAGCTCCGGTAGTGTTACCGGCTCAAAATGAGTGTCAATGGGGTAGAACGAATACTGAATGCCCAGGTTGCGCAATGGCTCAAGCAGAACTTCGCAAGTATAATAGGGAATCCAGATGTGTGCATATCCTCGTGCCCTAAGTATATATTCCAGACAGTTGCGCCCGGTGTTCAGACGTAATGCTTCGTGGTGGAAGTGTTCCCCTTTTCGAAACTCCAAACCGAAATATCCTCCTATTGCATCTTTCATTTCACGTGTATGGTCAGCCATTCATTTTGGGCTGCAAGAGCCTGCTCCATCTCGTTGTTATTGTCAAATTGTAGAACCAATGTGCCGATGGCGTCATTAGCTCCATTAAAGGCGCTTACTGAATCCCCGACCTTAACCCACAAGTCTTTCTCAACTACTCGTGCTGGTAAGGATTCGGCAATTTCTAATCCTTGGAAGTGTCCATCCTTGCCTGCGTGTAGAATGATTTCTGCCCAACAGCCATTGTATGGTTTTTGTTCTACAACATGAACCTCATCCCCAACGGCGGCGCGCACTTGAGCGGTAATCAAATCAACGCCTGTAGCGTATCGAAGCATCTCGCACAAACGATTACCTCCTCCTCGTGGGGTGCATTCCATTATGTATGGCTTGCCGTTTGATGCAACGCGTGTCTCAATGTTAAAAACCGACGTGCGCATGTGCAAAAGGTTCATCAAGCGTTGCAATTCTCCGGCCAGATACGCCTCATGTTCCGGGAAAGTGGATGGCCAACTGTAAGCTGCAGGGGTGTACGGATTGGCAGCATTGGTGTCAAAACGCTGTGCGTTGAATGACACAAACCGTAATTCTCCATTCAATAGAAAACTGTCTGTGTCGCTACTGCAACCCACTTTGTCAATGAATTCCTCTACGATAATATGTCCGCTTATCGACTTGCTGAATGCATAGTCAACGGCATTTTCATAGTCCGCCATTCGATCTACACGGGTCACTCCTTTGCTTCCGGCACTGTCAGTCGGCTTGACGATCATCGGCCATTGCAACCATGCGGTATCTTGCATCGCAGATGCTTTGTCAGCGTAACCTTTTGATGCAGGAGCATTGAAGCCGTGGGTTTGCAGGAATGCGCGGAACAGATCCTTGTTCTGTAATATCCGCACGGAATCATAGGGGCCCATCTGTGGCAGGTGCAACTGCTCCTGAACATAAGCTGCGGCTACCACTCCCGGGTCAACGCCGAACGATATAATCCCATCTATATTGCGCTTCCTGGCTTCTGCCAGCACGGCTTCTTTGTCTACAATATTCACATTGCAGAATTCGTCAGAGTACTTGTGCGCAATGTTGTCAGGCAAGTAATCCGCAGTGATGACGTAATAGCCTTGCTCATGCGCCGCCTTGATAACCGGTAGCAGGTAATGAATACCGCCCAGTAGCATTATTTTCTTCTGCTTGCTCATCTATTTCATCTATTTTTGATACAATTCAGTATGCGTTCCAAATCGTTTTCACTCAACTCATGATGCATCGGCAGACAGATTACTTCGTTGGCAATACGGGTGGCAACAGGCAGGTTGTCTGGAGCAGCTGATGGCAGACCGCGGTATGTGGAGAACTCGCTGATCAGCGGATAGAAGTACCGGCGACCGAGCACATTCTGCTCCTTCATCTTGAAGTACAACTCATCTCTCGTCATGCCGAACTCGTCTGCTTTGATGAAGATGGGGAAGTAGCTGTAGTTGTGCCTGACTCCCGGCATGTCTTCGAAGAAACGTAGTCCCGGAATGCCTTTCAACTCCTTACGGTACAGCTGTGCCGCTTTTTGCCGTGCAGCAATAGCCGCATCCACCTGCCTTAGGTTCATTAAGCCATACGCGGCGCGTATCTCATCCATCTTGCCGTTGATGCCCGGCGCGACAACGGTCGTTTCGTTTGCAAAACCGAAGTTCTTCAAGTAGTCCACGCGCTTCTTCATCGCTTCGTCGTGAAGTACCATAGCTCCGCCCTCAATCGTGTTATACACTTTCGTGGCATGGAAACTCAGCGTCGATATATCTCCGGCATTCAGGATACTCTCGCCGTTCACTTCCACGCCAAAAGCGTGTGCTGCGTCATAAATGACCTTCAATCCGTATTTGTCGGCAATAGCCTGAATACGCTTGGTGTCGCAGGGCTTGCCATAGCAATGCACGGGCATGATAGCCGTGGTCTTCGGTGTGATAGCTGCCTCAATCTTGTCGGGATCTATGCCGCAGGTGCTTTCCTCAATGTCCACAAACACGGGGCGGATTCCGTTCCACCACAGGGAGTGGGTTGTGGCAACAAAGCTATATGGCGTCGTGATGACCTCGCCTGTGACGCGAAGTGCCTGGAGAGCTGTGAGCAGGGGCAGGGTGCCATTGGTGAAAACGGATATATACGGTACCTTCAGATAGGCACACAATTCCTTCTCCAACTGCTGATGAAACTCGCCATTGTTCGTTATCCACTTACTTGCCCAAATATCCTTGAGCATCCGGTTGAATTCGTCCAGATCAGGCAGAAGCGGAGCCGTTACTGTTATTTGCTTGTTATCCATGGGTAATTGTTATTTTCGTTTCAGTACTAAATCTGACACAATTTTTTTGAGTTGCAGATATTCGTCTAATTTTGCTATCTCGCAGGTGCTAATCACGATGATTGCTCCCACAGCAATTTGTATCGGAAGCAAGGTGTAGGGGGTTAGTGGAATCAGCCCGATGCCATACACCACTACAGCCATCGCAAGGGATAGAAACATCGTAGGTGATATGTCCTTGATTTGTGCCCATATATCGTATTGCAGATAGGTGCCGGAGTAATATGCATTCAGGAAATACGATATCCATCCTACTACTACCGAACCGGCAAGCATCCAATAGATGTCAATGAATATACCGAGTAGCAACGGAATTACTCCGAAGCACTTCTTGATGATTTCCAACTTCAGGAACAGATCACTTCGCCCCTGCACTTGCAACATATTCAGATTGATGGCGTGCAAAGGATAAAGTGCCATCGAGAAGCACAAGATTTGCAGATAGCCGACACAAGGCAGCCATTGCTCGCCGATCAGCACATATATGAAGTTCTTCGCACAACCGGCCAACCCGAACATAAAGACAAACGTTACAAGCATCGTGACTTTGATCACTTGTCTGTATGCTTCGCGCATTCGGGATTTCTCGTTCTGCATCTTGCTCAGCACCGGATAACTGACGCGTTGGATAACATTGGTCATGTTACGCGAGAAGATGTCCGCATAGAAGTGCGCTTGCGTATATTGTCCCAACGTAGCCGGGCTGTAGCACTTGCCGATAACTACTTTGTATATCTCGTTCCAAGTGGTGTTGATCAGGCTGCTGACCAGCAGTTTCCACCCGAAGCCCCATAATTCCGTGAAACTGGCTGTGGAGAATTGGATCTTGGGCAGCCATCTGTTGGCTATCCACAGCGCTAAGGTGTATGTCAGTTGGCGGGACATCTGCTGCCCGACCAATGACCACACTCCGTACCCCATATACGCCATACTGATTCCCACGATGCCGGAAACTACAGCAGCTACAAACGAACAAATAGCTATCGTCTTGAAGTCAACAAGCCGCGTCAACTTGGTGATGGGAACCAGCGAAAGAGCGTTAATAATCACAATTATCCCCATCACGCGCAGCAGAATGGTTAACTGCGGTTTTTCAAAGAACTGACTGATGAACGGAGCGCAAACAAAGAGCGCCGCGTACATCACTATACTCAAGATCAGATTCGTCACAAATACGGTGTTAAAATCCGTTTCCGTGGCGTCCTGCTTACGAATCAATGCACTGCTAAGTCCGCTGTTGACAATGGTCTCGGATACCAGAATGAAGATCATCAATATTCCCAGCAAACCGTATTCTTCCGGTGAGAGCAGGCGCGCCAAAACAATACCGACCAAGAATGTTATTCCTTGGCTCAGGATGCTGTCAGTAAAGCTCCATCCTACACCCTTGATCGTCGTGTTTCGTAAGCCCTGTTCTGCCATTTGCGGGGACTAAAGGAGTATTTCTTTCAACTCATTTCGGCATACTACGCACGATGTAACTGCCATCGCCAAAACCAGCATGGCCAGCACGAATAGCATGCGTCTGGGACCCGCGGGTTTCTGCGGGATAGATGCCGACTGCAGAACGGTATAAACTGGTGTGTTCTCCTGTAGGCGTGCCTGCGTGGCGAGGTACTGCTTCTGGAAGGAGGTGTACGCCGAGTGCTTGAGTTGCATCTCTGTTTCCAAGTTCTGCGCCTCAATGCGGTAGCGCTCGAGCTTGATGTTACTGTGGCTGTCAATGTAACTGACGTACAGCTGGCTGGCATTATGGTACTCTTGGTACGCTTCGCGCAGTACACCTTCATAGTAGTGGAGATCCGTGCGGTTCTTCTTTGTCCGGTAGTCTGTTACAAATGTCTGCAACGCTGTGCACACGGAGTCGGCCATGATCGCACTCACCAGCGGATCTTGCGCCTTGATGGTGAAGGTGATGATGTCGGTCTTCTTGTCGATGGTGCACTGAATGTTGCTTTGCATACTTTGGACAACACTTATTTGCTGCTTGTTCAGGCAAAACACGTCAACCCCGTTGTCGGTCTTTCTGTTTGCAGGAAGTACTACCTCCTTGCTTGCCGGGGCAAGCCATGAGCGGATGACCATTTTCCACCGATCCCAGAACGGAGCTCGGTTGCGTTTGCTCAGGTACGTGTAGTACGTGCCGTCGAACGTCCCGTCGGCTGTGCTAACGTGCGTGTCAAACAGCGTGATCAGGAAGTTCGGGGAGGAGATGATATCCGGATAAATCTGCGGACGAAGTGCGTCCTCATTGGTCATGTTCTGCATGTCAAACCCGAACGACGAGGCCAATGCCTGCAGCGTGCCTGACGAACCGGCGTGCTGCGTCTCAGGCGCTAACTTCACCGAGCAGGTGTAGTACTGCGGGACGCACAAGATCAACAAGTAGGATACAACCAGCGTGATGGGCAGTACCCAGTAGAATACTTTCCGGTGTTGCCACAGCGGACGGAGCAGTACTTGCAGATTTACGGTCTCAGGCTGTGCAGTCTCGTTAGCCGTATGTTTCGTTTCTTCCATAATTCGAGTGAATTTACTTGGCGGATGATGGGGCGTTGCTTATTTCTTTGCGTTGATAATCACCGTAGTCAGTGTAGCTGCTACGCTGGCGAGCGATGCGGCGGCAGTGGTTATACTTACCCATTGCGATGCGTTGGTGGCGGGACGGTCAGGACGACTGGGTACTACGATCTCGCAGCCCGGTTGCACTTTGCCGCCGCAGGTGGGATGTACCTTGCCATTGGCGTAGATGATGTAGGCCTTGCACCGACGTGCGCGGTTGCTGAAACCGCCTGCCTGGTTGATGTAGTAGCGCGCTCTCTTGCCTTTGATGAAGCTTACAGTGTTCGGGTAGAGCACCTCGCCGTTGATCTTCACTGTGTTGTTGAAGGACGGCACGATCAGCACGTCACCCTCACGCAGCGTTATATCCTCGTCACACCCCGGCTCAGCCAATGCTGCTGCAAGGTCTATGCCCACCCAATAGTTGTCACCCAGGTCTAACTTGGCGGTCTTCACGCTATCCTTTGCCGAGGCGGCTTTGTTGATCTTCAGCAGTTGGTCGCGACGCAGTTTCTCATCCTCGGTCATCCGGCGTTGCAGACGTGCTCCAGCGGTGAAGGCGTGACTGCTCAGTCCGCCGGCTTGCAGTACGAGGTCGGACAAGCGGTCATCCTGGGTCTTCATCGTATAGGTACCCTCAAACACCACTTCGCCCTGTATGCGCACATTCATCTGCTGACCAAAAGCCGGACTGCGGCGAACGAACACTTCGTCGTACGGCTCCAGCAGAAAACCATGCTCGTTCAGCCCCAGACTGTCATTCAGTTCAACGGTGAACAACTGCGTCTTTATCTGAGTCTCTTCCTTTGCTTTCGGATCAATCACCCTACGGGCTATATCCACCTTGCTCAGCGACGCTTTTTCCGTCAGACCTCCGGCGCGAAGAATCAGGTCTTCCACGCTCTCGTTGTGGGCGTATGCGAAAGTGTCCGGCTGGTAAACCTCACCGTGGATAACTACGATCATGTTCTCCAGCGCGTTCTTGCGCGAAGGAACGAACAGCTGGTCTTCGTTGCGCAGCTCAACATCTTCTGCTGTGCCGTTAATTATGCCTTGCAAATCAATGGCCAGTGCCAGATACGTGCGGTCAAGCTGCATTCTGTATAGCACGGCGCGGGTTGCCGAGGCATCCTCGCTCAATCCGTCGGCTGCGGCTACCAGACTGCGAATGGTGGTTACGTTCTCGTCCAAGCCGTAGAAACCCGGACGGAACACCGCACCCTGTATCTCCACCGTGTTCTTCAGACGAGGCAGGATAGCGGCTACGTTAATCGAGTCACCATCCATCAGTCGGAACGAACCGAAGTCGGCGTTGCGGATAGTGTGTACCGATTGTGCGCCGTTGTTCTTACGCATCACGCGAACGGCGTCGGTGTATGCCTCCCCGCTGAATCCTCCGGCGAAGTATAGCAGGCGGTCAAGGGTCTCGTCCTGTTTCATCTCGAAGTACATCGGGCGTTTCACCTTACCGCTGATACAGGTCAGCGCATTATAGGTGCCCACGATGATCACATCACCGTCCTCCAGGCGTACATCGCCGTCAAGCACGCCGTCCATCAGGAATCCGTACAGGTCAACCTGACTGAGCAGTTGGTTTTGGCGGAAGATGCGAATCTGACGCAGTGTACCTTTCTCCGTTACGCCGCCTGCCATGTACAGCGCGTTCATCACATTGGCGAAGGCCGACAGTTGGTACGAACCCGGTGTAGTCACCTCGCCCATCACGTTCACCGTGATCGTGCGGCTCTGCCCCAGACTGAGCATGACCTGACTGCCCTGATAGTGCTTGCCGATGGTGTTTTTCAGCCGACGGGTGGCCTCGATGATCGTTAGACCGCCTATCTTTATCGGGCCGTAACCTTCAATCGTTATGGTGCCGTCAGGACTGATCATGCTGCGGATATTCATCTGTCCTGCACCGTAGATGTCAATGATCACCTCATCACCTGCACCCAGTGTGTAGTTCTTCGGCGTCGGCTGGTTCATGTTCGGTTGGAACTCGGCATCCGGGGTGCGGAATATATCCTGCCCGAACACCTGTTTGGTGCTCATCTTCTGCGTGGTGGCTTGTGTGGCGACACCCATCAACTGCTGCATTAATGCTTGATTCTGAACAGTTGCTGCTGTCTCGCCGTTGTTCAGGCGGTTGGTGTCAATGTATTGCGCGCCCAGTCCCATGCTGTTCTGCGTGGTTGAACTGCCCTGTTGCATGGTGCTTGCTTGCTGACTTACACGTTGCAGTTGCTCCATCGTCGCGCCGTTGCGCAACAGTTGCTTGGCTATATCCTGCTCCGTCATCCCCTGCATGTACAGGGTGACGGACATCTGCATAACCTCCATGTCAGTAAGTGCCATCACTTGCACCATAGGCAAGAGCAGCAACAGCAATGCTAATGTTCTGCGTATTCTCTTCATAACTATCAATTTTCAATTTGATTGCGTCAAGTATCTTAGTCCCTCATGTATATATCCCTCGTGTACACCTTGTCTTTTACATCATCCAACGATGCATCGTAGCGGTTGGCAATAATAGCCTGGCTCTGGCGTTTGAATTCGTCCAGGTTGTTCACTACCTTGCTGCCGAAGAACGTGGAATCGTTTTCGAGTGTCGGTTCGTAGATGATGACCGTAGCGCCTTTGGCCTTGATGCGTTTCATCACGCCTTGGATGCTTGATTGGCGGAAATTGTCCGAGTTGGCCTTCATCGTCAGGCGATAGACGCCTATCACACAACTACGTTCCTGCGCGGCATCGAAGTCGCCGCGGTGGTAATAATCGTAGTACCCGGCTTTGGCGAGCACACGGTCGGCTATGAAGTCCTTCCTCGTCCTGTTGCTCTCCACAATAGCACCGATCAGGTTCTCCGGCACATCCTGGTAGTTGGCGAGTAACTGCTTGGTATCCTTCGGCAGACAGTAACCGCCATAGCCGAACGACGGGTTGTTGTACTGCGTGCCGATACGCGGGTCAAGACAAACACCCTCGATGATCTTCTGCGTACTCAGGCCTTTCATCTCGGCGTAGGTGTCCAGCTCATTGAAGAAGCTGACGCGCAGCGCCAGATAGGTGTTGGCAAACAGTTTGACCGCCTCTGCCTCCGTGAATCCCATCAGCAGGGTAGGTACATCTTCCTTGATGGCGCACTCCTGCAACATGGCAGCGAACCGCTCTGCTGCGCCTTTGAGACGTTCATCCTGCATGTCGGTGCCCACGATGATGCGTGAAGGGTACAGATTGTCGTACAGTGCCTTGCTCTCGCGCAAGAACTCCGGCGAGAACAGGATGTTCCGGCTGCCGGTTTTCTGACGTATGTGTTCCGTGAACCCCACGGGCACAGTCGATTTTATCACCATGATGGCTTCGCTGTTCACTTCCGTCACCAGCCTGATCACCGTTTCCACGGCCGAGGTGTCGAAGTAGTTACGCTGCGGGTCATAGTTCGTCGGAGCGGCTATCACCACGTACTCCGCCTCCTTGTACGCCGCTTCGGCATCCAGCGTGGCGGTCAGATGTAGGTCTTTCTCCGTGAGGTACTTCTCAATGTACTCGTCCTGAATAGGCGACTCATGCCTGTTGAGCATCGCCACCTTCTCCGGCACTATGTCCACCGCCGTCACCTCATGGTGCTGCGCCAACAATGTGGCTATCGACAGTCCCACGTATCCTGTTCCTGCTACTGCAATCTTCATGATTTCTGGAAATTCTGGTTGTTTCTGGAAATTCTGGGAATAGAGGGATTTACAATCTTGCGTCCACGAGTTCGCGCGGAACAAAACCTTTGACATCAAAGATGACGGCGCCCTGGTCCCTGTATTTCTTGAAGTCAAACTCCTTGAATTGGTCGTGTGCCACGCAGGCGATGACCGCTGCATAGCGTTTTCGCGGGTCAATGCCTGCAATCAGATCCTTGCCGTACTCGTGCTTCACGATGGCTGCCGATGCCCATGGGTCGTATATGTCCACTTGGCAACCGAAATCCTCAAGTTCCGTAGCTATGTCCACCACCTTCGTGTTCCGGCAGTCCGGGCAGTTCTCCTTGAAGGTCACGCCTAATATAAGCACGTTCGAGTCCTTGATCTTATGGTCTTTCTGGATCATCAGCTTCAGCGTCTTGTCGGCTATGAATTTCGCTATCGAGTTGTTCACCGCACGTCCGGACAGGATAACCTGCGGGTCATAGCCTAAAGCTTTGGCCTTGTGCGCCAGGTAGTACGGGTCAACGGATATACAGTGGCCGCCCACCAATCCCGGTCTGTACTTCAGGAAGTTCCACTTGGTGCCGGCAGCTTCGATCACGTCGTTGGTGTCTATACCCACGCGGTCGCAGATCAGCGCCAGCTCGTTCATGAAGCTGATGTTCACGTCACGCTGGCTGTTCTCCACGGCTTTGGCGGCCTCGGCCACCTTCATGTTCGGCGCTTTGTGCGTGCCGTTCTCGAGAATGCTGTTGTACAGCGCATCCACCATATCGGCTACCTCGGGTGTCGAACCGGAGGTGATCTTCTTGATCTTCGTCAGCGTGTTCACCTTGTCCCCCGGATTGATGCGCTCCGGACTGTAGCCGCAGAAGAAATCCTCGTTGAACTTCAGTCCCGACACCCGCTCCAGAACCGGCACACAATCCTCCTCGGTGCATCCCGGATAAACAGTCGATTCGTAGATCACGATATCTCCCTTGTTCAGCGTCTCGCCGATCAGCGCACTCGCACTCAGCAGGGGCTTCAGGTCGGGGTTGTTGAACCGGTCAATAGGTGTCGGCACAGTTACGATGTACGTGTTTGCCTTCTTCAGTTCTTTCACATCCGATGTCAGCGTCAGACCGACGGTTTGGGTGGATGCGTAAAGGTCTTGTGCCTGCTTCATACCGGCCAGGTCGGCTTCCATGGTGTGATCCTTACCTGATAATAACTCTGCCACGCGCGGCTCGAAAATGTCAAAGCCGATCACGCGGTATTTCTTTCCATACTCAATTGCCAGCGGGAGACCTACGTATCCTAATCCCACTACGGCTATTACTCGATTTGATAAATCCATATATTTTGTTTTGTGTTCTGCGGTATAATGTGCTTCTTGTGAGAAAAACGCGTTGCGCCGAAGCGGGTGCAACTTGTGCTCACGTCAACGCGTGTTTTCGCGTATGTTGTGTGCGCGCAAACTCAAAAAGCCTACAAAATTACAAAAAATATTTCACATTTGCAAATTTTCCGTAACTTTTTTTATTATTTCGTCTGATTGTGGGGGATTATCGCAACTATACCACAAAAAAGCACCATGTTTTATGCGCATGGTGCTTTTCTGTGGAAAATTCGGCTCTGCCGCTTATATTGTCCTGTGCTCGCGTGTTCCGCGAGCGAGAGATTACCTCACTTCTTGGCCTTGGAGGGTGAAGGTCTTGCCGTCACGGAGGATGAAGAGTTGCCCGTCACGGAGGATCTTCCGGCTATTGGCTGTTGGCTGTTGGCCATTGGCTTGGTCTATTCCGGTAGGCATCTCGTCCGCCAGGATCTTGATGCCATACAGTTCTACACATTGCTCCTGCAGCTTGGCTTGCTTGGGCGCGCTAAGTCTTGCCGGGCTGCCTGCTTCCGAAGCAGATGCATGGATGCAAACGAGAGTCGATTCCTGGATGTCGTATTTGACCACAGCCTCTCCACGCTCGTTCTGCGTGAGGTGTGCTATACCGCTATTGCCGATATGTACACTCAGTTGCAGACCAAATGTGCAAATGTCCAGTTTCACTTCTCCCGAACCTGCCGGCAAGAAGAAGGACACACCGCTGAATACTGATTCGAAATCACCAACGTTCTGCAGTATATTATCCATCAGTTGCGCCACGATGGCATCTTCGAGCGTTGTGCGTAATACAACGCAATTCTTCTGTCCGTCATATGAATCCTTTGCCTGTAAGTTCAGTAGCACGGCGGACGATGAAGGACCACCTAATGTAAAAGTAATAGCGGTTTCCGTTCCCGGCACTGTTTTGACCGGCTCCAACTCTGAAACAGTCTTCTCCTCCTGCAGTTCCTTTCTGTTGGTGAAACTTTTCCAGCCGGTTGCTGCCTTATATGCAGCCACTGTTCCTTTCGGCACGTAGAGCGGAATAGACGTCTTAACATTATAGAAACAACCTGAGCCGCAGGTAGGCGGTGTGGTTGCTTTACAAGCGATAGCAGTTAAACCGGTGCAACCATAGAAAGCGTAATCAGCAAGGGTGGTGACATTGCCGGGGATGGTAATGCATGTCAGAGCAGAGCAATTTCTGAAAGCCTCCATTTCGATGCTTGTAACTTTGTCGGGAATCGTAATGTGTGTCAGTTTAGAGCAGCCATAAAACAGATCCGATGGTATGCTTGTAAGCTCGCGTGGAATGTCTATGTCCGTCAGACCGGAGCAATTATAGAAAGCACAGCCACCAAGGGAAGTAACGTTCTCCGGGATGTCCACACTCGTCAGACTGCTGCAACTAGAGAAAGCATAATTCCCAATGCTTGTGACACCATCGGGAATGGTTACAGAGGTCAAACTGCTGCAATCACTGAAAGTGTTATCTTCAATGCTTGTGACGCCGTGAGGAATGATTACACTCTCCAAACTGGAGCATTTGTTGAAAGCAGTCCTTCCAATGCTTGTTACGCTTATTCCGATGTTTGCGATCTCCAAACCTGTGCATCCGGAGAAAGCCTTATCCCCAATGCGTATGACGCTATTGGGAATGTATACTTCCTTCAATCCGAAACAGTCTTTAAAAGCCTCATTCCCAATGGAAGTAACGCTGTAAGTGACGGAATTGTACACAACACTACTGGGAATGTTAGCAATTTTGAGACCTAAATAATTTGAGTTTGTCATCCACTTCTCATAGGTCACTTCGGCCGTTTGGCTGGTGGCATCAAGATTGAAGTACAAATCATCGATTTTAACAGAAGCGAACATTGTTCCCGCCCCGATGATCAGGGCAAAGAGGAATGTGAAGATCTTTTTCATTGTATTGTGATTTTAGTTTGTTAATTTTGACTTGTCATTACCTCCTGTTGCCTGCGATGAGCAGGACGATCCACGTCAGCAGCGGTGAGAAGAAAAACGACAGCAGTACCCAGCCCAGCGGGTCGCGGTTGCGGTTTACTGCCATGCGGTAGGCGATGTGGATGCGGATCAGGTACGTAAGCAGCAGGCCGACAATACAGCCGCCGATGATAAACAGCAGACTGCCCATCACCGTCATACCGGCAAAGAGCGTCGTCCAAAGCTCCGTGAACGCTGTAGAAAGTTCTTGTATCATAAGGCAATTCTAATTTTCGCTCCAAAGATACAAAATAAATCTAAAATATGCAAATCTTTTTGCACTTTTTCTTAAAAATAATACAGAAAAATGAAATTTGTAACGAGATCAATAGTGTCCCATAAAAAAGAAAATAAACCTACATAAACCCTTATTACTGATGCGATAATATTAAAGAAAAATACATAAAAAAATTGATGATTGATTTTAGTACTTCGTACATGCGGCTTATTCCGCTAAAATGCTCTTATAAGTGAACTTAACGATCATTTTATCCGAATAATCCACATCTATATAGATAAAATCAATCATCACAAAAATACCAAAAATACATTCACGTTCAAATCGAAAAGTCAAATGGACAGCAATGATATTTTTTGAAACCAAAAACGCGGTGGTACGCTCTATTCCAAAATCAAGGCAAGGATTGCTCCCTGCCTTGAGTTTGAATAGTTTTGTCAAGCGATTATGAACTCGCACATGGAAATCGCGAGCACAGAACACTTATCTCACCTCTACGCCTTGGATGGTGTAGGTTTTGCCGTCGCGGAGGATAAGAACCTGCCCATCGAGCATAACCTTCGTAACGGCGGCAGCAGGATTATCAGTCGTGTAGTTGACAGCATCTTCAAGATCCGATGCGCCCTGGATGTCAAACTCCTGCCAGTATTCGTCGCTCTCGTAGGATGCAACCGACTCGTCGG
>CAMIZG010000006.1 GCA_946403215.1 uncultured Bacteroidales bacterium
AGTTCTGCATGGTGCCGTTCAACATGCTGGAGAAGAAAGCCGCCTACCTGAACACCGGCGTATGGAGCAAGAAAGCCCTGAAGGAAGCCAAAGGTTTCGGCGAGGCTGTCGAGGTAGCCGCCAGCACCAACTCCATCCCTACGGACTACGAGATACCTCAGGATGCTGACTACTTCCACATCACAACCAACAACACGATTTTCGGTACGGAAATCAACGACGACAAGCTTGCCGAGATATACAAGAAGAAAGGCAACGTGCCCCTGATAGCCGACATGAGTTCGGATATACTGAGCCGTCCGGTTGACGTGAGCCAGTATGACATCATCTACGGCGGTGCGCAGAAGAACCTCGCTCCTGCCGGCGTGACGTTCGTAATCGTGAAGGAGAGCTGCCTGGGCAAGGTAAGCCGCTATATCCCCACGATGCTGGATTACCGCACACATATCGACAACGGCTCGATGTTCAACACGCCGCCGGTACTGCCTATCTACACCGCCCTGCTCACTCTGCGCTGGCTGAAGGCCAACGGAGGCGTTAAGTGGATTGAGGAGCGCAACAAGGCGAAAGCCGACCTGCTGTACAAATGCCTGGACGAGTCCAAGCTGTTCACACCGACCATCCTCAACAAGGAGGACCGCAGCCGCATGAACATCTGCTTCGTATTCAAGCCCGGCTACGAGGAGCTGCAGGACGACTTCTTCAAGTTCGCTACCGAACGCGGCATGGTGGGTATCAAGGGTCACCGTCTGGTTGGCGGCTTCCGTGCTTCGTGCTACAACGCGATGGATCTGGAAGGCGTGCAGGCACTGGTTGATTGCATCCACGAATACGAAAAACTTCATTAATATGGGATACTCCTATCTGATATCGGCTAACAACCCTATCAACAAAGCCCAACACAAAAGTATCGAACTGACAACACTGATCAAACCTATGAAAGTTCTTGTAGCAACAGAGAAACCTTTTGCGAAAGTGGCCGTTGACGGCATTCGCGAAGTGATAGAGGCCGCAGGTTATGAACTTGCGCTACTGGAGAAATATACCGCCAAACAGCAGTTGCTGGAGGCCATTGCTGACGCCGACGCACTCATCATCCGTTCGGATGTGGTGGATGCCGAGGTGCTGGATGCAGCCAAGCAGCTGAAGATTGTCGTGCGTGCCGGTGCCGGTTACGACAACATCGATCTGGAGGCTGCCACCGCGCACAAGGTTGTGGCGATGAACACACCCGGTCAGAACAGCAATGCGGTTGCCGAACTGGCTCTCGGCCTGATGGTTTATGCCGTTCGCAACCTGTATAACGGCACAAGCGGTACGGAACTCAAGGGCAAGAAACTGGGTATTCACGCCTTCGGCAACGTAGGCAGAAATGTGGCACGCATCGCCCAGGGCTTCGGTATGGAGGTCTATGCTTACGATGCGTACTGCCCGGATGAGGCGATGACAGCCGCAGGCGTCACCCCGCTCCACTCGGCGCAGGAGCTGTACAAGACCTGCGACATCGTCAGTCTGCACATCCCTGCCACCGCTGAGACCAAGAACAGCATCAACTATGAGCTGGTGAACCTGATGCCCAAAGGCGGCGTGCTGGTGAACACAGCCCGCAAGGAAGTAATTGACGAGGACGGTCTGATCAAACTCATGCAGGAGCGCACTGACCTCAAGTACATGACCGACATTATGCCGGCTGCTGATGTCAAGTTCCGCGAACTGTTCGAAGGACGGTATTTTGCTACGCCCAAAAAGATGGGCGCACAGACCGCCGAGGCGAACATCAACGCCGGCATAGCTGCCGCCAAGCAGATTGTGGATTTCTTCCAGAACGGCAACACACGTTTTCAGGTTAACAAGTAATGAATAATAGGAGATTATACCTACTATCAGCGTGGCTGTGTTGCGCGTTTTCGGCGTGGGCTCTGCACGTCGTACCTGTCGGTGAACCCGATAAGGACTACACGTTTGTGGATAATAGTGGCGACAGCATCTACATCTTCCGTGACGAAATCAAGATGAAGCATCCTGCCGGCTGTACCGACTGGTACAAGGTGGATGGCAGTGTGTTTCGGACCAACGCGGATGAGATTTTTCCGGACGAAGGTGGTTACTACACCTTGCAAGATGGCGAGAAAGAGTATTTCTACGTTTTCTCCTACAAGAACTACAAAGCAAATACTGCCGACTGGTCGCTGAGCGTCGAGCCGCAATGTGAAGCCACTATCCTTACACTCACGGGCACGCTGCCCGAGGCGCTGAAATATGAGCACCCGTTAGCCGGTGGCGGCACGCAGACACGGACTGTACCGATGACCTGCACTATATCGTACACCGATCTGGCATGGAGCGAAGCGGATATGCAGTGGCAGGACTCAGCGGCTGTGCTATCGCACTCCTTCCCCGTAACAACCTTCACCCTGCCGGCTATCTATCAAGCCACGGATATCACACTCACGGTGGATAATATAGCTCAGGCATTAGGTCTGGACAGGGACTCGATCAGCGCCACACTGACGGAGAGTTCGGTTATTGCCGTCAAGTCGCATGTCACCAGCCGTACCGAGGTTCGCGGACAGAAAGGTGAGCAGTCGAATGAGCTGGAGCGTCCGACGGACGAGTCGGTCCTGACCGGCTCTGCCGAGCTGCGTATTCAGTTTAACAGCAACCCAACTCCGGCAGCATTGTTCTTCAGTTGGCGCGTATATAAGGGCACTCAGCTCATATACTCACGCAACGATGAGAACTTGTTTGAGGTATTCAGCGAACCAGCCGCCTACCGCGTGGTAAGCACCGTGACAGGCACCCATTGTCCGTGTGAAACATGTACCCATGACTCCACAGAGGTGACAATTAGCATCTCCGCGTCCGACCTGCGTGTGCCTAACGTATTCACGCCCAACGGCGACGGATTGAATGACGAATTCCGTGTTCAGTACCGCTCGCTGGCGGAGTTCCACTGCTGGGTATATAACCGCTGGGGCAAGCTCGTGTATGAATGGACCGACCCCGCCAAGGGTTGGGACGGCACTATCAATGGCAAGCCGGCTGCTGAAGGTGCCTACTTCTACGTTATCCGGGCACGCGGTACGGATGCTAACCCTAATCAGGCTTACCGAAGCAAAGCGTCTTACAACCGTGCACGTCAGAAGAGCGATGAGAGTATAACCGGCATATACCAACTATCCGGCGATATTAACCTACTCAGAGGAAAATAACGATTTAACAGCTTAACGGTCTAACACTATTGGCAGCCGCTACGTTGACATACGAACAGGTGCTATTGCAGCTCAAGCAGCAGCAATACAAACCCGTATATATCCTCTATGGGGAAGAGCCTTACTATATCGACAAGGTGACGGACTACATTGAGGAGAACGTGCTGGACGAGGCCGGCAAGTCATTCGATCAGGTGGTGCTGTATGGGCGCGACCTGGCGGAGAATGGCATAGCTGATGCGGTGATGCAAGCACGCGGATTTGCAATGATGGGTGGCTACAAGGTCGTCATCGTCCGCGAGGCGCAGATGATCAAGAAGTGGCAGGCACTGGAGCAATACATAGCCGCACCCCAACCGCAATCCATACTGGTGATTGCCTGCAAGTCAGGCTCCGCACCTAAGGTACCGGCATCACCACATGTGGCACTCATGCAATCCACGCCGCTGCGCGACTATCAGGTGGCAGGATGGATAACGCGGTACATTGACAACTGGAACAAAGAGCAACGGGCCAAGGACAAGGACGAGCAGGTGACCATCGACCCGAAGGTCACGCAGATACTGGCCGACAACCTCGGCACTAATCTGCAACAGATAGTGCTGTCGCTGGAGAAGCTGGTGAACGGTCGTCCCGCAGGTGTCAATACGATTGATGCGGCACTTGTGGAGCGGAACATTGGCATTAGCAAGGATTTCAACGGATTTGAGCTGCAGGATGCCTTGATCAAGGGCGATGCGCTGAAGGCTAACCGGATAGTAAGGTACTTCGCCTCGGCAAAAGACCACCCTATTCAGAAGGAACTGCCTATATTGTTCTCATTCTTTGCCAACCTGATGCTCTACCACTACCTACCCAACAAACAGGATGAGCGTGCGGTGGCGGCAGTGCTGAAGATCAATCCGTTCATCGTCAAGAACTACGCACGTGCCGCGCAACGATACTCTGCCGGCAAAACCTTCCGTATCATATCCTATTTCCGCGATACGGATGCCCGCAGCAAAGGCATAGGCACGGGCTCCGCAACGGAAATTGACCTGTGGAAAGAACTAATTTACAAGATACTACACTGATAATCAAATATGTTTAACCAATACGAGGGATGGATTTGAATTGCTTGCAACCCTCTAAACTAAATGCTAAAAACAATGAATTATTTATTCACATCTGAATCGGTGTCCGAGGGACACCCTGACAAAGTCGCTGACCAGATCAGCGACGCTATTCTGGACAATTTTCTTGCTTTAGACCCCAGTGCCCATGTAGCCTGCGAGACGATGGTCACCACCGGACAGGTGTTTGTGGCAGGTGAGGTGACCGCCAAGAAATATATCGACCTGCCGGCTATCATCCGCCGCACCATCAACACTATCGGTTACACCAAAGCCGCGTACAAGTTCGAGGCAGAGAGCTGCGGTATTCTGCAGGCTCTGCATGAGCAGAGCGCGGATATCAACATGGGCGTGAGCCGTGGCACGAAGATGGCTCAGGGTGCAGGTGACCAGGGAATGATGTTCGGTTACGCCTCATCGGAGACCGACAACTATATGCCATTGACACTTGACCTGGCGCACACGCTGGTCTATACCCTGGCGCGCATCCGCAAGGAAGGCAAGGAGATGACCTACCTGCGTCCGGACGCCAAGAGCCAGGTTACGATGGAGTACGACGGGAAGAACCGTCCCGTTCGCATACAGACCATCGTACTCTCCACCCAACACGACGAGCAGACTGCCGACGGCCGCAAGGTCACGCCGGAACTGATCAAGCAGGACGTGATTGCTATCCTGCTGCCGCGTGTAGCCAAGCGTGACGCGCGCTACACCACCCTGCTGGAGACCTTCCTGAGCGATGAGCGCACCGAACTGCTCGTCAATCCGACAGGCAACTTCGTCATTGGTGGCCCTTATGGCGACACGGGACTGACCGGCCGCAAGATCATTGTAGATACTTATGGTGGCCGCGGTGCACACGGTGGTGGTGCTTTCTCCGGCAAAGACCCATCGAAGGTTGATCGCTCTGCGGCTTATGCGGCACGTCATATAGCCAAGAACATGGTAGCAGCGGGCGTAGCGGACGAGGTGCTAGTGCAGGTTAGTTACGCTATAGGCGTAGCCAAACCTGTGAGCCTGTATGTGAACACCTACGGCACAGCCAAGGTGAAGATGAACGATGCCGAGATAGCACGACGTATAGGTCGCTTGTTCGACCTACGTCCGGCTGCTATCATCCGCGACCTCAAACTCACGCAGCCGATGTACGAGGAGACGGCACGCTACGGACATATGGGACGCACCAACGAGGTGGTTACCAAGCAGTTCATCGACTCCGACGGCAAGCCCTTTACTCGTGAGGTTGAACTCTTCACATGGGAGAAACTGGACAGAATAGATGACATTAAAAAGGCATTCAAACTACAGTTTTAACAATCTAACAGTGTAACAAATAAACATGAAATCTTGGAAACCTTGGCTTATCGCCGCTGTGGTTATCATACTTGTAGCGCTTGATCAGGCTCTCAAACTATATATCCGCACGCACTATATGCCGGGCGAGGCACATGAGATCTTGCCGTTCTTCCAGCTGTGCTTTGTGGAGAACAACGGTATGGCCTTTGGCATCCAGTGGCTGCCCAAGTGGTGCCTGACGGCATTCCGAATCATCATGGTGGGTGTTCTGGGCTGGTACATTCACACGCTGCTCAAGCATCAGGCGCGCACCTCGTACCTCACAATGATAACACTGATTACTGCCGGAGCCATCGGCAACATTATCGACTGTGTGTTCTACGGCAAGCTGTTTGGTTATGAGACCTGGTTCTACGGCCGCGTGGTGGATATGCTCTATTTCCCGCTTATTCATGACTCAGCCGGCGAGACGCTGTTCTTCCGTCCGGTGTTCAACTTGGCTGATTCGTATATCACCATCGCGGTGTTCGCTATCCTTCTGTTCTTCCGCAAGGAGCTAAACGATAGCTTAAGTTGACTCCACAACATATATACAAGAAAAGCGCCAAATTTGGCGCTTATTTGTTTGATAAAAGGTGCATCTGAGCAAATATCACCCTTAATAATGAATAACCAATGCACAGGAAACCGACACGAACCACTAACGTTCAGATTTGAACACCACGTTCGAAAAATTCAGAAGTCCCTGTACAATCACATTCGTATCAGTTCAGTTGCTTTATAGCGGTGCGGATGCGGGTCATGGCATCGGTTATCTGCTGTTCGGAGCATGCGTAGGAGATGCGCAGGCAGGTGGGTTCGCCAAAAGCTGAACCGGAGACACATGCAACCAAGCCATCCGTAAGCATGTACTCGCAGAGATCGTCGGCAGAGCTGATGAGCGTGGTGCTACGAGACTTAGCGTAGGCTGAGTCAGCAGGTGTGTGCTTGCCAAACAGCGCAGTTACATCGGGGAAGAGGTAGAACGCACCTTTCGGAACGCGCACCTTCCAGCCGGGGATATCCTGCGCCAGACTGACAATGAGGTCACGTCGGCGCTCAAATGCCCGTGTCATATCCTTGACGCAGGTGAGGTCAGCCTCCAGCGCCATCTGAGCTGCGTACTGCGCAACCATGGTGGCGCAAGTGATCTGTTGGCCTTGCAGACGAGTGCAGGCCTTGATGAAATTCTGGTCCTTACAAGCCAGCCAGCCTATACGATAGCCTGTCATGGCAAACGCTTTGCTCACGCCGTTAACGATGATCAGCCGGTCAAGCAGTTCGGTCTCATTCACCCACGATGCGCAGATGCCGGTGTAACAGATCTGATTGTATATCTCATCAGCAATCACGGCAACATTCGGATGGCGAAGTAGCACTCGGACGAGCGCCTTGATGTCTTCGGCGCTATATACCGCACCTGTAGGATTGTTGGGCGTGCAGAGGATGATCAGGCGTGTGTGGGGAGTAATAGCCGCCTCGAGAGCTTCGGGAGTGAGAAGAAAATCGTGGTCATAGGTAGTGCGTACCATGACGGGAACCCCTTCGGCGAGCCTGACCATCTCGGTGTAGCTAACCCAACAGGGCGTAGGCAGGATAACCTCGTCGCCCTTGCCAATGAGCGTCTCAATAGCATTGCAGATAGCCTGCTTGGCACCCACGCTGACGATGATATCCTCAGCCTTGAACACGGGTTCAGCCCCATCCTTGTCGGCAAATGAAGACATATACTTAGCCGCGGCGGCACGCAAGCCGGGTGTACCGGGCACTGGACCGTAGTGCGACATATCGGCATCCACGGCGTCCTTTACTGCCTGCTTGACGTGCGCCGGCGTTGGGAAATCCGGTTCGCCGAGAGACATGGACAGGATATTCACTCCGGCAGCTTTCAACGCAGCTGCTTTGGCGGCCATCGCCAAGGTCGGCGAAGCGGAGATTTGCGCTATACGATTGGATATATTCATAACAGGTGAGGATAGGATCAGCCAAGGTTGGCTGATGCATTATTTCACTTCGATGGCCTTAATTCCGTCACGCTCAAGCAGGGCGTTGATGGTAGGTTCGCCACCGCGGAACTTGCGATAGAGGTCAGCAGCCTTCTCTGTGCCTCCACGCTCCAGAATGTGCTTGCGGAAGAGTGCAGCAGCCTTCTTGTCGAAGATTGAGCCGTTCTTGGCTTGTGCAGCCTTGAAAACGCTGAAGGCATCGGCATCGAGCAGTTCGCTCCACTTGTACGCATAATAGCCCGCGGCATAACCTCCGGAGAAGATGTGCGTGAACGAGGTCTCCATCTGCGTGCCGGCCACATTGGGCAGTACCCTAACCTGCTCCATGGCTTCGTCGCCAAAGCGAAGAACAGCCTCTTGTACAGTAAGGTCTGCGGGTACGGCGAACGGCTCTTGCAGCGTGTGCCAGGCCATGTCGAGGTAACCGAACGAGAGTTGGCGAACGCAACTGTAGGCCGCGTGGAAGTTAGAGGACTGCTTGATCTTGTCGATCAGCTCCTGCGGCATCGGTTCGCCGGTCTCATAATGCTTGGCAAAGGTGTCGAGGAACTCCTTTTCGTCAATGAAGTTCTCATTGAACTGCGAGGGCAACTCTACAAAGTCACGCGGCACATTCGTTCCGGAGAGCGAGCCGTACTGGCAGCGGGTGAGCATACCATGCAGACCATGACCGAATTCATGCAGGAAGGTGCGCACCTCATCATAGGTAAACAAAGCGGGCTTATCTACAGTCGGACGCGTAAAGTTCATCACATTCACTATATGCGGACGATGATCTTTCTTACCCTCCATGTACTGCGGCTGGAAATCGTTCATCCACGCACCGCCACGCTTGCCGTCCCGCGGATGGAAGTCGGCGTAATAGACAGCCAGGAATTTACCTTTCTCGTCAAACACCTCATAAGCAGTCACTTCGGGGTGATAGACCTGGATGTTCTTGTTAGGCTTGAATGTGATGCCATAGAGGCGGTTCGCCAGCCCGAACACACCTTGCTTAACGGCCTCAAGCTCGAAGTATGGCCGAACGATATCGTCGCTGACCGAGTACTTGTCGTTCTTGAGTTTCTTGGAGTAATAATTGAAATCCCAGGGCTGCAAGGTGGCGTAGAGTCCTTGTGCCTTGGCGTATTCTTCGAGCTCGCGCACCTCCTCACGGGCAGCAGGCATATAGTTGTCGCGCAGCTGGTCGAGCAGGCGATACACGTTCTCCTTGTTCTCCGCCATGGTCTTATGGAGTGACTTATCAGCATAACAATCCTTACCGAACAGCTTGGCGAGTGCCAGACGAGTATTGACTATATCGATGATGATTTGCGTGTTATCGAACTCGCCGCCAATGTTACGCGTGGTGTAAGCGGTATATAGTTCGCGGCGGATATCGCGGTTGTCGCAATCCTTCATCACAGGGAGATAGGTGGTGGGCTTGAGGTTGAGCAGCCAGCCATCCAATCCCTTTGCTTCGGCGTTGGCACGGAGCATGGCT
The DNA here is from genome assembly GCA_946403215.1 of uncultured Bacteroidales bacterium. Lineage (GTDB taxonomy): Bacteria > Bacteroidota > Bacteroidia > Bacteroidales > Paludibacteraceae > Colicola. The sequence continues at coordinate 9,149 of CAMIZG010000006.1, forward strand.
TTGGTGTCGTCGTTCAAGCCTGCCAGGTCCTGCTCACGAGTAATAAGCATCGTCCATGCGTTGGTGGCCTTGAGCACGTTCTGACCAAAGGTCATCGTGAGCATGGACAACTTGGCGGACAGTTCGCGGTATATCTGCTTGTCCTCGGGACTGAGGTTGGCTCCGTTGTTGGCAAAGGACTCATAGATATCATCCAAGAGCTTTTGCTGCTCCTTGTTGAGCTTGAGTTTGTCGCGCTGCTCATATACGGCTTTGATGCGCTCGAAGAGCTTCTCATTCAACCGGATGGTGGACGAGTACTCGCTCATCTTGGGAGAGAGTTCAACCTGCAGCGCCTGGATGGTGTCGTTGGTCTCAGCCGATGCGAGATTGTAAAAGCAGCCGGCCACGATGCTCAGCATCTCCCCCGATCGCTCGTATGCCTCAATCGTATTGGCAAAGGTCGGCGCTGCAGGATTGTTGCAGATAGCATCAATCTCCGCCAAGCCGCGCTTCATAGCCTCGTCGAACGCAGGCATGTAGTGAGCGTTGCATATCTCACTAAAGGGGTACGTACCATGAGGTGTGCGCCACTCCTTGTAGCGGAAGAAGGGGTTATTTTCGGCACCGGCATTGGTGTTTTTGGACTCGGCAGCATTCATCGCTACCGCAGAGGCAAGCATTGCCATGATGGTCAGTTGTTTGAACTTCATAAAATAATGATAAATGGTTGATCACTTCTTGTCAGCCAGATGGCACTGCCACTTCCATGCGGAAGCGAGGATGTCAGCGGTGGGTGTGTCGGCGCGCCATCCGAGAACATCGTTGGCTTTCTTCGGATTCGCCCACACCTGCTCGATGTCGCCCTCGCGGCGTCCGACAATCTGGTACGGCAGGTTGACACCTGTTACCTCTATGAAGGTGCGTACGATCTCCAGCACACTCAGTCCGCGTCCTGTACCGAGGTTGAACACCTCGACCTGCTCTGCCGACTTGCCGGTGAGCATGCGCTCAACAGCCTTAACGTGTGCCTTGGCGAGGTCAACGACATAGATATAGTCGCGGATGCAGCTGCCGTCGGGGGTGTTGTAGTCGTCACCGAAGACCTTGAGCTCCTTGCGGATGCCGGCAGCGGTCTGTGTAACAAACGGCAGCAGGTTCTGCGGCACGCCGAGCGGCAGTTCGCCGATGAGTGCCGAGGGATGAGCGCCAATGGGGTTGAAGTAGCGCAGGAGGATAGCCTGGAGGTTGGCATCAGCATGTGCCTCGTCACGGATGATCTCTTCGTTGATCTGCTTGGTGTTGCCATAAGGCGAGAGCGCCTTCTGGATAGGTGCATCCTCACCTACGGGCAGATGATCGGCATCGGGCTGACCATATACGGTGCACGACGAACTGAAGACGATGTTACGCACACCGTGCTTCTTCATCAGTTCGAGCAACGTGATAAGCGAGCCGATGTTATTACGATAGTATAGCAGCGGTTTCTCCACACTCTCGCCCACCGCCTTGCTGGCGGCGAAGTGGATGACTGCCTCGATGTCAGGATAGGTGGCAAACACCTGCTCCATAGCAGCCTGGTCGTTGCAATCCACCTGTGCAAAGTCAGGACGCTGACCTACGATAGCCTCTATTCCGTCCAGGACATTGATGTTGGAGTTCGACAGGTTATCTACAATGGTTACTTTGTAACCTTGCTGCATCAGTTCAACGGTGGTATGGGAGCCTATATATCCGGCGCCACCGGTTACGAGTATACGTGACATAATCTGTACTATTTAGAATAACGGACTTGGATAAATACCTTGATTAACTAAATCTTGGATCTTGTCAACTACCATCTGACGGTCGTCAGCGTAAGTAACGCCGAACCACTTGGCGGGTGTGTCAAGCACCTCGCAGCTGGCCTTGCCAGACTTAATCAGGTCGTTGACGAGCGTAGGGATATAGAACTCCTTCTTAAGCTCCTGTCCGTTCTTGGCGAGGAACTCGCGGAACGCCTCTTCCGAATATTGGAAGTACTCGGGCGTAAAGCCCCACATATTCATAGATACGGGTGTGTGCTCCTCGAGCGGGAAGTCCTGACCATCCTCGGTGAATACAATCTGTCCGTTCTTGCGCTCAATATTGGTGCGCTCCACAACATCGGTCAGGCAGCGGTTGGCATCGGTCTGGCACACGCCACGGCTAACTGATCCGTTCTCGCTGAGCGTGTTGCATACGCGGTAGCCGACCATGCAGTAGTGGTTTTGCTTGCCCTCAACACTCTTGAGGAAGTCAGCCAGCACCTGGAAACTCTCTTTGCCATAGAAATCGTCGGCATTGATCACTGCAAACGGTTCGCGGATCACATCCTTACCCATCAGCACAGCGTGGTTGGTGCCCCAAGGCTTGGTGCGCTCATGATTGTATTCGCATCCGGCTGGCACCTTGTCTAAGCTCTGGAAGCATACTTCGCAGGGCACCTTGTCTGCATATTTGGCTATTACTACGCGGCGGAAATCCTCCTCGAAATCCTTGCGGATAACAAATACCACCTTGCCGAAGCCTGCGCGCAGTGCATCGAACACGGAGTAGTCCATGATGGTTTCACCTTTGGGACCGAGACCATCCAGTTGCTTCAGGCCTCCGTAACGGCTACCCATACCGGCAGCCAAGATAAACAGTGTTGGTTTCATTTTGATTATATTTAGTATTAACAATTAAAATTCAAAATTATTCGGAAGTGTCGATAACTATCCTACCCTGCTGGTTGCGTTTGTGCTTGAGCCACAAGCCATAGACTTCGCTGCAATTGCCGGCGGTAATGAACGACTGGATGTGGTTGTCCCGGATGAACTTCATGAGCTTAGCGAACTCATCCTGGGTGAGCAGGGACTGAATCTCCACTTTCTGCGTTTGGTTGAATCCCCCGCGTACATCGTAGAGCGAGCATCCGCGCACCAGATCATTGATGATGAACCGCCTGATCTGTTCATGCTCGGGACTGATAATGCATACACGCTTACGCTTCGAGAACGAGGCTGTGAAGTAGTCGATGACAAGACCGTTGATCCAGGTGCCTATCAATCCGATGACCACCATGCGGAAGTCATTGATCAGAAACGCTGAGCAGCAGATGATTGCACCGCCGATGGTGACGGATAGACCGATGTCGAAGTGGAGGTACTTGTTGATAATCTTGGCGAGGATATCCAATCCACCGGTGGAGGCATTGATACTGAACTCAATAGCCTGGCAGGCGGATAACAGAAAAACGAAGCATACCAGGTCAAACCACACATCGCCGTTGCCCAGGCCTCCGGACATCACTGTGTCCTTGACCTGCTCCAGCACCTCACCTGCCCTACTGAGCAAGTACGGGTTGCCATGGGCATCGAGCACGTGCTCACCCGCCTGCAGACGGGAGAGAAGTTCAGGGTTATCAATTACGCGATGCGTGAAGTTGGTGTACGGATAGATTCGGTCCCATATTTGCGTCAGTGGACCAAGGATCATGGCTGTATAGACGGTCTTGGCACCAAACTCATTGCCAATCAACAGGAACGCCAACAACAGCAAGAAGGCATTGATTCCCATCACCAGATAGGAGAATGTGTCGGCATCACCGCCAATCAGCGTATTGATGACGATGCTCAGGCCGGATATCGTACCGATGATCAGATGCGAGGGCATCAGGAAATAATATACCGCGGCAGCACCGACAGCAATGCCGAGGGTCATTATTATCAGTTCACGCCAGAACTTCTTTGTACCAAGTGCATGCACGAACGAGCGTCCCTGCGCCAACCAATAATCTTTGGTAAAGTGTTCATCCATGGGTGTAAGATTTATTAGATATATCTATTCGTTCGGATTAATTAGCGATCACGAATTTAGCTGTTCGCCGGGTGAGTTGGCTCAACAGGATTGTTCGTTCTTGCTGCACACTTTCAAGCAGCTCGGGCGTAGTGCCACGGATGGTAAGCAGCGACAGATGCTCGTTGTAGGTGACTGCGTAGTGCTCGCCAAGCATTTGCAAGGCTTTGGGCAAACTGCGAGAGTTATCCACACAAACAGAGATTGTTACAGCCGATGACTGGATGAGCGACACTTTGAGCTTGCAGCGCTGAATGACATCAAATATATGCGTCAGACTATCCTCCAGTACAAACGAGAAGTCCTTGGCACGCATGGTGATCAGCACCTGCTCTTTACGCCAGATGAACACCGGCACATGAACCGGCTCTGTAGGCGCAGACTTGATGATCGTACCAGACTGCTCGGGATGAGCAAACGGACGGACATACAATGGAATCTGCTTATTCTCAAGCGGACGGATGGTTTTGGGGTGGATAACTTGTGCGCCGGAATAAGCTAACTCAACTGCTTCAAAGTAGTTGAGTTCGGGGATTAGTTCCGTATTGGGCTCCAACCGCGGATCGGCATTGAGGATGCCGGGTACATCCTTCCATATAGTTACGCTCTCAGCATCCAAAAAGTTGGCAATCAGGGCAGCTGTATAATCCGAGCCTTCACGCCCGAGTGTAGTACGATGACCGGAATCAGTACCACCTATAAATCCCTGCGCCACAACCACTTTCGGGCGATAAGGATCGTGCCATGCACGCTGCACCTTTTGTGCGGAAGCCGGCATATTGACCATAGCCTCGCGGAATGAACCGTCAGTGATCAGCAACTCGGGCATATTCCAAAGTTGTGATCGTATGCCTTGCTGATTAAGATATGCAGCCACAATGGCCGTAGACATCAGTTCGCCTACCGATACTATTGTGTCGTATAGGTCATCATAGGAGGCGTTCTTGGCATTTCGGTGTGCAAGCACGCAACCTAACACCTCATCGGATATTGCCTCGCGGATATTGACATCCAGTGCCGATGCTATCTGCTCATGGTACGCCAGTAACTGTTTCCACTGGCTATCAACAGCCAGCTGATCCCCTTGCACAATGGCCTCCACTATACTCTCCAGAGCATTGGTGGTCTTACCCATAGCTGAAACAACCACCACCAACTCGTCCGTCGCTTGACGAACAATTTGCAGGAGGTTCTTTACCCCATCAGCATCTTTAACGGATGCACCACCGAACTTGAATACGCGCATATATCCTCTAAACTCTCAACACTAAACTAAATATTAGCCATTTGTATGGCTGTGACTGCCCCTTCCACGCCCTTGTTACCGAGTTTGCCTCCGCAGCGGTCGAGTGCCTGCTGACGGTTGAGCGTAGTGAGGACAGAGAAGATAACAGGACACCTTCCCTCGGCATTGAGGATAGTAACACCCTGGGTAACCGACTGGCACACATAGTCAAAGTGCGGTGTATCACCCTGAATGACGCAACCAATGACGATTATTGCATGCGGCTTCTCGCGGTTCATCACCACGCGGGCAGCGTAGGTCAACTCCACTGTGCCTGGCACATGAGTGAGTTGGATATTATCCTCTTCCACGCCGTGCTTGAGCAGCGTTTGGCGTGCGCCATCAGCCATTGCAAAGGTGATCTCACTGTTCCAGTCAGCTACAATAATTGCATAGCGCTGATGTTTGAGCACATCAGCGCCAGGCAATATAGTCGGATCATATTGACTAAGATCGGTCGTCATTATTCAGCCAGAGCAATAAATTTGTCAATATCCTGTGCTTCGGCGGATGCAGGATAGTTGTTCTTAATTGCCTCAAAAGCCTTCTTTGCAGGCTGCTTCTTGCCGAGCTCCAGATAAGTCAGGCCGGCTTTCTTGAGGCTCATGGGAGCAATAATCTCATTGTTGCTCTTGGCAGCAGACTCAAATGCATGAACTGCCTTATCATACTCCTCTAACTGTACATAAGCATCACCCAGCAACTGGAAAGCAGCCGGTGAGATGTTAACATCATTAGCTTTGAATTTCTTCAGGTACTTGGCTGCCTGCTCATAGTCTCCTTGCTTGTAATAGCAGATGCCGGCATACAGCGAGGCTAACTCGCCCTCCTGGAAATGAGCATACTTGTCGGCAATGGCCTCAAAGCCTATGCACTCTGCATCATCGCCGTTCAATGCTTTTGCAAAATCACCCTGCTGGAAATACACGACAGCCTTAGCATTTTCGTTGCTGGCCTCAATGTGTTTGGGCTTGATTACATACGTGTTTAACATCACCCAGCCAAATACAACCAGCACTACGCATAAGATTACCCATTCGATAGCATTCTGGTTTGCTTCAATCCACTTTCCAGCGGTTGAAAGTGTCTCTTGGACATTCTCGAGGTTTTGATCCTCTTTCTTAAATTCATTCTTTGCCATAATATTTTTTATTTATTCATTCACTTGATAGCCTGCTAAATAAACCCGTCACAGGCAAAACGACTACAAAGATACAAAAAATTTTGCATATTTGCAAGAGTTCGGTATTTTTTTTTCAAAAAAATTACTTCTTCTCGTAATATTGCTCGCGTGAGTATAAGATTGCCTCTGCTTGGCGCAACGGATTGCGCTTCTTTTGTCCGGGTGCAAATACGAACACTTCAGCCGTCACTACCCTGCCATTCACGGGGTCTAACCATGTATGACTAACATAAGGTCCGCCCATAGCTTCGCCGTCCATCATCTTCCACAATCCCCGCACCTCGGCCGTGTATGTGCTGTCAATCGTCAACGTGCGCAACTGCGGCGGAAAAACCTTGTACTCCGTACCCATGTGCGAACCTTCCACACCGGCGGAGATAAGCGGTGCAAGCACCTCGTCGCGCTTGCTGTTCAGGAAAGGCAGAGTGAATGTCTCGCTGTCCGTATAAGGATAACTATATACAACCAAGTCGCGGCGCAGCGAACCCTTGTTGTTGCAGCACCACAGCACATGCGTGTCAGCGCTCAGTCCAAACGTGTTCGTCGCCTGCAATGTAGTATCCATCAGCAGCATATAGTCGTTGGGAACAAGCATATCGCAACTGAATTGCTTGTTCAACCGAGCACGTATATCCTTGTCGGTGGCTGCACGGTAGAAGCGCAACTGACGTATCAACTCACGGTTGACGAACCAATCGCGCACATCTACGCCATGCTCCAGCCAATAACTGAGGAACGCGTCTGCTGAAGGCGCCTGAATACGAATCACAGCCTGAGGGGTTGACCATACATCTTGTTGCGCCTTCATCTTTACCTGCGTATAGCGTGCGCTGTCGATATCCGCGATTAGAATATTGCGCGTAGGCATAAGCATATTGTCGAACAGTGCAGGGGCTACCTGCATGAGTTTGAAATACGGCTCAATCTGCGGCATACAAGGCATTGGTGCCCCCATGACGGCACGTACTGCGTCGTACAATGATGCGACCTCTTCATAGTAACTGCTACCGTCATTGCGCTGCAGTTGAGCCTGTTGCACCTGCTCGAGTTGCTGTGCTGAAAGCGGAGAGTTGGGGATAACTACCAGACACTCATAGATTGAACCGGTAGCCGATGTGAGCGTACGACCGCCGTTTCTGCCACAACCGGTCATCGCAAACACAAGCAACATGCTGATTGCTACATATTTACATAAGGATTTCATCGAGCGTTTATTAGGCTATTAACACGTGATTAACATGTGATTAACACGTGATTCGTTTATATATGTGGCTAATCATCCCTCCATCGGGAAGAACAAACCGTTTTCATGATTGTTGAATCGTTCTCTGTATCTTGCTCTGCTACAATGAGATAGCATGCAGACACGCTATCCTCCTCTATCATCGCTATAGCCGCTTCTTCGCCCAGCACCATGCAAGCCGTAGCCAGCGCGTCGGCACGCATGCAACTGTTGCTACGCACAGTGGCGGATAGCAGACTATGTTGCACCGGATAGCCCGTGCGCGGGTCAATGGTGTGCGAGCGTTTCTGCTCTCCGTCGTAATAGAAATTGCGATAGTTTCCCGAAGTTGCCAGGGCAATATCATCAGCCTGCAACACGGACTGCACCTCGCCGATTGTGCCCGAAGTGTCATCTGTCGGGCGTGTGATGCCTATTCGCCAGCGATTCCCCTGCGCATTGTGCCCTTTGGCCACGACCTCTCCACCGATGTCAACAAGGTAATTCACGCATCCGCAACGGCTAAGCAAAGCAGCTATAATATCACAGCTCTGCCCTTTGGCAATAGCGCCGGCATCCACCTGAACCTGCTCATCCGATTTTGACAGCCAGGCTACTCCGGATGATTCACAGAGGCTGATCTTGCTCATCCCGACATGGGGCAGCAAGGCACGCACCTGCTCAGGCTCAACATGTGCTCTGTTCTTCAGTCCGAATCCCCATAGGTTGACCAAAGGCGCAACTGTTATATCGAACGCACCACCGGAGCGTTGATACACATCTTCCGCCGTGTGGTACATATCCATGAAGTACGTATCCACCACACTGTCCGAACCGGCATTGATCCGGCTGAGTGTGGACTGCGGGTTGAACATACTCATCGATGCATCGAACGAAGCAAACGCTGCACGAATAGAGTCATGCAGGTCAGTTGTGCATTCGTATTGCACAGCGTAGTACGTGCCGAATACCTGTCCCTTGGCTGTATGGTAGCTCGCCTTGGGCTGATCAGGCATTAAGAGTAGCACAGCTGCCACGACGGCAATCAATGCTGTAGATATGAGTAGTTGTTTGCGTGTCATAATTTGTATGCGGGGGTCCCACCATCAACGTGCAGTGGGATGCTATCAGAACCAAACGCCTAATCCGATGCAACCATTGAGGTGCTGCATACCGATCTTGTCGTCACCGGCAGTCTTGACAAATACATTGTAGTCATCACGGCTCTTGTCGGTAACCAAATTATCTGGATTAAGGCTGCCTACTGCAAATATATTGAGTGAGCAAACGTCCAGGTCGAACTCTTTATCCAGTCGGAGTTGCAAATTGGTAACAGCGAACTTTTCGTTTCCGTAGAGGGGACTTGCCCATGGCGACATACCGATCTGGGCACCCAAAGTAAGACCTATATTCTCAAATGTATAGTCATACCCCACCTCGAGATATGAGGAGAAAGCACGACGTTCATTCTCCGGGTTAGCCAGAGTCGGGGCTGCAATAAGGTCAGCACCTGCAATTGTGGTGTACCAATTGATATAGGCATTATGGCCGAAGAAGTGCTCAAAACTGTATCCTGCCCAGATTTCCGAGGTATGCGTGCTGCCATCGTCGCAGTAGTAATACTCGTTGAAGCCTATGCTTGCACCGTATGCCGTAAACGAAGCTATGAAGTCCACCTCCGGCACGAAATAGGTGTTAGGATTGTAATCATCTGTTTTAGCCAAGCCTTTCTGGAACTTCCAGTCGGAAGCACCTACCGTTGCCCATACACCGGCGCGGAACTGTATTGCCTCGTCATTGGCATTAAAACCGACCAGGCCTTCGGGTTGAAACGACAAACCGCCGTTGTATTGTCCACGCCACAAATACGCTGAAACAAGTTCTGCACCTGCCTCGTACGCAAATTCCACAGCTTTCAGTTCAGGGGTTACTAACATGGCCAAAAGAGCCACCAATAAAGTACTGATTCTTTTCATTATTTTACGATTCACTAAATTTATAAATTGTTAATTATCAATTGTCAACCATCAATTCCAGCATACTCCTGCACGCACGTTCCACAGCGGTTTCATACTGCTGGGGTTGAACACAAATACTCCACCAATATCCACGGCACAGCCTTTAGCCACTTGCCATGACTTTCTTACTTCAACCGACAGGTTCACCACAGCGAACTTTTTCTCATAGCCGGTGTACAAACTGCGCCACGGCGTAAGGCCTATGACGCCTGACAGAGTAATATCATAGGGCAATGGCTGATCGTAGCGCGCCTCGATATAGGTTGAGTAGGCTCGCTTGAGTTCACCGCCCTGATAGTATCCGTCACGGCCGAAAGTACGTGTGCACCACATCAGACGCAAGGGCACCTTGTCGGATATGCGGTAGGCCACACGCCACTCGGTTGATACTCCACCCTCGCCGGGGCCATGGTTTTGGAAGTCGAAGTAGCGCGACATACGTCCGTCGGAGTAGCGGTCAAAGAAATACATGTGGATGAACTGCACCATCAATCCGCGCCACCGATAGCCAATCGCCAGATCTATCTCGGGATTCAATCCTGTTACCGGCTTACCCGCTGCGTTACGGTCAGTCCACCAATTAGTTGTACCGACGTTCAACCAGGTGTTGAGATAGAAACCATAGTAACTGACTTCTGCCTCCGCCTGAAAACTCAGTCCGCCACAATACAATCCGCGCCACAAATAGTTGGCATCAAGTTCGGCTTGAGCGTACCACGCAAAGTGAGAGTCCGTGCTGCTTGGCTGAACATCTGCAACAGAATCTGAGGGTTGCGGCATGTCAATTTCTTGCGCCGATACCTGCATGCCAAACAAAGAGAGCATTACTCCTACCAGCATGGGAAGAGTAAGCCCTCGTTGCCGACATCCTCTTTGAGGTAGCGAGGATAGCATCTTGTGGGTGTTAGATATTGTTTTTGGCCTCCCACGCTACGCGCAGAGCGACCTCAAGGATGCGGGTGTCACCCAGCATCACAATACCTCCATCGGGACCCGGCTCAATGTGATAGCCGGCATCCGCTGAACCACTGCCGTTGAAATAAGCGCGAACCTCGTCGGCTTCAATTCCTAATTCTGCAGCGATCTTGTCCATGCTTCCGTGTGGCAGGCTATCCTTCACCTCACGAAGACGATTAAATGTTGTACGTGTCATATCTGATTTATTTTTAGTTATTATACTTGTTCCTGATTTCCGTGCTGGATATATCGAATAGTGGTGCATCCTCCAGCACATGGATCGTGCTTATTCCCCTTGTCTCTCTCTTTATCGAATCCAGTCCCTCATTTCCGCGCGGATAGACGTATATCGGGTAGTTGGCTTGTATGTAATCCCACTCTCTCCACTGGCTGCGGATGTACCAGTTATCCTGTCCGATGAGCAGCGCAAAGCGCTGTTCGGGGTACGCCTTTTTCAGTTCGCGCAAGGTGTTGGCTGTATAGGATGGTCGTGGCAGATTGAACTCGAAGTCGCACACGCGCACGCGCTCTATTCCTTGTAATGTGTGGTCTGCTTGCAGTCGTTTTATCTCATTTTGGGCAGCCTGCAAGCGTTGCTGCTCATCGGCAAGTATGTTGCCTGCTTTTAGAGGGTTATTAGGCGTTACCATCAGCCAAACCTCATCGATCTCGGTGTGTGCCGCCACCCATGCAGCCAACCCTGTATGTCCGTAGTGCAACGGATTAAATGAACCACCGTATACTGCTACCAACATACTTGTTACCCGATGAACGCCTTTATCTCCTTATCCAAGTTCTGCTTGGCTGTTGTCAGATCATCATTGACCAGAATGGTGTCAAACAGCGGTGCATCAGCCAATTCTATCTCTGCTTTAGCCAGGCGTTCCTCTATCTTATCCTGTGAGTCCGTACCGCGGTTGGTAAGCCGTTCACGTAGTGACTCAATCGATGGCGGAGCGATAAATATGGCGCGTGCCTTGTCACCGAACATGCGCTTGAGGTTAATTCCGCCCTTGACATCAATGTCGAAAACCACATGATGACCGGCATTCTCTATGCGCTCAATTTCAGAACGTAGCGTGCCGTAATAAGTGCCTTGATACACTTGTTGCCATTCAACAAACGCATCTTGACGCAACAACTCTTCGAAACGCTCGGGGGTAATGAAGTAGTACTCCCTGCCGTCTTGCTCCTTGCCACGTGGGGCACGTGTGGTAGCACTAATACTTAGTTCCAAGTCTTGACGATTGTCAAGCAAGTGCTGTATTAATGTTGATTTTCCTGACCCGCTCGGTGCGGAAAAGATAATTATCATACGCCTGATTCGTATTTAGCCGATATTGCTATTTAGCTGTATATGATAGGATCAGAAGAAGTCGCACATACAAACTTTGTACAGTTGCTGTTTGCGATAGTTCTTGCCAAAATCCAATGGCACACTCCATAGGCTGACGCTGATTCGCAGACCAACGCTTGCGCGGTTGTACTTCTTCACAACCGGATTTTCGCCAGTAGTACCGGGTGTGAGCATGTTGCCGCCATCAGCGCGGTTGCTCTCCAAAACGGATGTGTACTCACGAACGAAGTACGGTTCGTTAGTTGCCTCGTCGTAGCCATTCTTCCAGAACATGAGCGATGTGTTGTCGGTTGCAGCGGGTTTATATCCCATCGGGTCATACTCCAGGTACGCACCAATACCTACATCCACATTATCGTCAACCTTGAAACTGTAGTTCAGATCAACCATCGCTGTAATGTGATAGTAGTACTTGGGGAAAGCACCTGCCGACATTTCTTTCAGACCATTCACTGTACGCGGATACAAGCCGGCTTTCATGAACTCGATCTGTTCATCCGGGAATTCGCTACCCGATCCTCCTCTGCCTACTGTAACGCCTGTACCGGGATAATACAGCGAGACATCGGCATCCTTGATACGCTGCCAATAGTTGCCGTGAATGGGCACACCAACGCGCGCTCCGAGGAAGATACTGAAGTCACCCACAAATATACCCAATTGTATCGGAGCGGATGCGATCAGCAGTTGCTGGGTCTCGGAAAAGCGCCCGAGGGTGTAACTAACATCCACACCATCAGCGTCATCGGCTGCATACAACGGAGGCAAGTGATAGTTGTCAGCATAGCCTACTCCTGCACGCGTTGGATCAGAGCCAATGAATGTGCTGGCTGCAACATCAAAGCCCAGACCCATGCGCAAGCCTATATAATAAGGCGAACGGTACTTCCATGAGAAGTCCACGCCTACATTATAGTTTGGCATAGGCTTGCCGTAGTCGGATTTGTAAAGCAATGCATTTGCACCCACACGTGTAGCAAACTCAAAAGCATGCTGTGCGTGCAGGTTTGTCACGCCGCACAAGGCTACGCTTATCGCAAGCGACAGGCGTAACCATGCTGAACGTGTTCTTTTTTGATTTACCATTGTGTTGATAACATTCGTTGATAACTCTTGTAGCGCCATTGTGCATTCTCCTTGGCGGCATTGAACAGTTCATCAGCCTCCTTCGGGTACTGCTTCATTACGCTCGCGAAGCGAACCTCGCCCTTGAGATAGTCAACGAACTTATCCCACTGAGGTTCTTTCGAATCGAACTGGAAGGGGTTCTTTCCCTCCGCTTCCAACATCGGGTTGTAGCGCCACAGATGCCAGTAGCCGCATTCAACAGCCTTGGCCTCCTCAGCCTGGCTCTTGCCCATGCCGGCTTTCAGTCCGTGGTTGATACACGGAGCGTAAGCAATGATCAGCGAAGGTCCGGGATAAGCCTCTGCCTCGCGGATGGCTTTCAGGGTCTGAGCCTGGTCAGCGCCCATAGCTATCTGAGCTACATATACGTAACCATAGGTCGTTGCGATCATACCCAGGTCTTTTTTACGTACGCGCTTGCCGGAGGCGGCGAACTTGGCGATAGCGCCGATAGGCGTGGCCTTCGAAGCCTGACCGCCGGTATTCGAGTACACCTCAGTATCCAATACCAGGATATTCACATCCTCGCCCGATGCAATCACGTGATCCAATCCACCGTAACCTATATCGTATGACGCGCCGTCACCACCGATAATCCACTGGCTACGTTTTACAATATGATCCTTGTACTTCAGGATTTCCTTGCAATCGTCGCATCCGCAAGCCTCCATGGCTTTCACCATCGGCTCATATAGACGCTTGGTCACCTCGGCGTTGTTCTTATTCTCGATCCACTCCTTGAACATGGCTTTCAGTTCGTCAGAGCATTTCTCGCACTCTTGTGCCTTGGTCATCAGTATTACAAGACGCTCTTTAATCTTCTTGTGAGCGATCTGCATACCCAGACCATACTCGCAGAAGTCCTCGAACAGCGAGTTCGACCAAGCAGGGCCGTGTCCTTTCTCATTCGTGGTGTACGGAGTAGAAGGTACAGAGCCGGAGTAGATGGATGTACAGCCTGTAGCGTTAGCTGCAATCTCGCGGTCACCGAACAATTGGCTGATCAGTTTGAGGTACGGAGTCTCACCGCAACCCGAACATGCGCCCGAGAACTCAAACAGCGGCGTAGCGAACTGCGAGTTCTTAACGTTAGCCTGGATGTCAACGAGATCTTGCTTGCTCTTCACTTTCTCAGCGCAGTACAGCCAGTTCTCGGCCTCTGCCTCTTGTCCCTCCAGCGGAACCATGGAAAGTGCCTTGCCTGTCTTCGGGTTGCCCGGACATACATCCACACAGTTACCGCAACCGAGGCAGTCCATTACGCCTACCTGGATACGGAAGTGCATACCCTTCATGCTGGCGGGAGCCTTAATCTCAATCGTAGCAGCGTTCAAGCCCTTGAGTTCCTCTTCATCCAATACGAACGGGCGTACGCAGGCGTGCGGGCATACATATGCACACTTATTACATTGTATACAGTTCTCAGCGTTCCATACCGGTACAAATGCCGATACACCGCGTTTCTCGTACTTGGCTGTTCCCGAAGGCCATGTGCCGTCGGCAACTTCCTTGAAGGCGCTTACGGGCAGCAGGTCACCATCTTGTGCGTTGATGGGACGAACCACCTTGTTCACGAACTCGGTACCATCCTTGGGTGCTACAACGTCAGCAGCTGCATCAAGTTCTGACCAATCCTTGTCGATAGCCAGTTCTTTGTACTCGCCACCGCGGTCAACGGCAGCGTAGTTCTTGTTGACTACATCCTCGCCCTTCTTGCCATAGGACTTAACGATGAAGTGCTTCATCTCCTCTACAGCTTTCTCTACGGGGATAACACCCGTGATACGGAAGAAGGCGGATTGCAGAATGGTGTTCGTGCGGTTACCCAGACCAATCTCCTGAGCGATCTTCGTGGCATTGATATAGTAAACCTTAATATCGTTGTCTGCAAAATATTTCTTCACCTTGTTAGGCATGAACTTAACAAGTTCCTCACCATCATAGATGGTGTTCAGCAGGAACGTACCGCCCTTCTGCAGACCGCGAGTTACGTCGTACATATGCAGGTAAGCCTGTACGTGGCAAGCCACGAAGTTAGGTGTTGTTACCAGATAGGTAGAATGGATAGGCTCATCTCCGAAACGCAGGTGCGAGCATGTGAAGCCGCCCGATTTCTTCGAGTCATATGAGAAGTATGCCTGGCAATACTTGTCGGTGGTGTCACCGATGATCTTTACGGAGTTCTTGTTGGCACCTACCGTACCATCTGCACCCAGACCATAGAACTTAGCCTGGAACATGCCTTTGCCACCCATGGCGATCTCCTCGCCAACAGGCAGGCTGGTAAATGTCACGTCGTCAACTACACCAACCGTGAAGTGATTCTTAGGCTGCGGGAGAGCTAGGTTTTCGAATACAGCCAACATCTGTGCCGGAGTGGTATCGTTGGAACCCAAGCCGTAACGGCCACCAACAACGAGTATATCCTTCAAGCCAAGTTCGCTGAGTGCGTCGCGTACATCCAGATACAGCGGTTCACCGTTGGCGCCCGGCTCTTTGGTTCGGTCAAGCACACAGATACGTTTCACCTTGGCTGGCAGAGCTTCCTTCAGGTACTTCAGGCTGAACGGGCGATACAGGTGTACGTTGATCATACCGAGCTTCTTGCCGTTGGCTGCCTCAAAGTCGATTACTTCGCGGATAGCCTCGCAAGCCGACCCCATGCAGATGATGATGTTCTCAGCATCCTTGTCGCCATAATATGAGAACGGACGGTACTTGCGGCCGGTGATGGCGCTGATCTTGTCCATATAATCGCTTACAATATCAGCAACCTCGTTGTACCAGCTATTGCAAGCCTCGCGGTGAGTGAAGAATACATCGGGGTTCTCAGCCATACCGCGCATTACAGGGCGCATCGGGCTGAGTGCACGCTCGCGGAACTCCTGCAGGGCTTTCATATCAACCAGCGGGCGCAGATCTTCCTGATCGACAACCTCTACCTTCTGATATTCGTGTGAGGTACGGAAACCGTCGAAGAAATTCACGAAGGGAACGCGGCTCTTGATCGTTGCGAGGTGAGCGACACCAGCCAGATCCATAACCTCCTGTACACTACCCTCTGCCAACATGGCAAAACCTGTTTGACGACAAGCCATCACATCCTGATGGTCACCAAAGATACACAGCACATGGCTGGCGAGCGTACGAGCCGATACATGAAATACTGTCGGCAGCAGTTCGCCGGCGATCTTGTACATATTCGGGATCATCAGCAGCAGGCCCTGCGAAGCTGTGAACGTAGTGGTCAGGGCACCTGCCTGAAGTGAACCGTGTACAGCTCCGGCTGCGCCACCTTCACTCTGCATCTCTTGAACAAGAACGGTCTCACCGAACATGTTCTTGCGACCTTGTGCTGCCCACTCATCAACATTCTCCGCCATGGGCGACGACGGAGTGATAGGATAGATGGCGGCCACCTCGCTGAACATATACGCGATGTGCGCTGCTGCAGCGTTGCCGTCCATTGTCATAAATTTCTTTTCTGCCATATTGTGTTTTGTTTTTTTAGTCGAAAGTCAAAAGTCTGATTAGTACAGGAATCCGAAGAGCCAGAGGGGTATTGCGTTGCCGCGACCGTACTCGATATTTGCCACTGCTGTCGGGCGTATAGGCGTACGTACCGGCATTTTCTCCTTGACGTCAAAGTAGTACTTTCCGTCCACCACGAACATAGCGTTACGCTCTGTGGAGTTGATCTTGTGGCACGAGTGGATGGAGTTGTAGAAGAACGTCTCGGCTATATCCTGCATCGTGATGTCACGCGCAAAGTTCATATAAGCGATGTTCGTGTTCTGCAGGTACACCTTACTCGGCTTGCTCGGGAAGGCCTTACCCTCGTCGTACAGGAGGTTGATCAGTCGAGCGCGCTGCATGTAACCCAAGTAGTTCATCGTAGTGGCGCGCGAGGTCTCAATCTGCTCCGACAAGGTTGATACGTTTGGCACGTAAGGAGCATTCTCCATGATCAGGTACAGCAATTTGCGTATCTTGTTCAGGTACGGCACATCAATCTGCTTGATAATAAGCACATCCACCTCCAATGCCATATTCATAGTGCGCAGCAACTCCTCGTTGAAGTTCCTGTTCTCCAGGTACGAGGGGTAATAGCCATGATGCAGATACGCATCCATGTACTGCTGAGGACGAACCTGGCTGAGCACCTCACGTGCAATAAGCTCGTGGTGCTGCAAAATGTCGTCAAGCGAGTACGTATCCAACTGCACGTGAGCCTGCAAGTTGAGGTACTCACGCAGCGAGAAGCCACGCAGGTTATAGACCTTCAGTATGCCTACCAGTTCCTTGTTCTCCTCGCCCTCCAGATCCATTACGGGCGAGGCAGTGAACACAATATGCAGACTCTTGTATCGCTCATAGCACACGCGTAAGTCGTGCATCCAGTTCGGGTACTTAAACAACTGATCGAGCAGTAGTGTCTTGCCGCCTTTCTTCACAAACTCCGAAGCAAACTCGGTCAGAGTGTGCTGTGAGAAATAGAAGTTGTTGAAGTTGACATACAAAGTCTCACCGGGAGCCTCGTGCGGCAATCGGCGTGCCTTCTCACGGGCATATGCCAGGAGGAAGTCCGTCTTGCCTACACCTCGCCCGCCTTTGATGGCGATCAGTCGGTCGTTCCAGTCAATTTCGTCCATTAATTGACGCCTCATGGGCACCTGGACGTGCTCAATCAGATACTTGTGTGTTTGAATGAATGGATCTAACATATTACGTTATGGTATATAGAGGTTACAAATTCGGCTGCAAAGTTACAAAAAATTTTTGAAATTTGCAAGTATTTTGTAAAAAAAATGTTACAAAAACGTCATTTCTTGCCCAAAACCCTCATTATCAGGCCTATTTTTGCTACATTTTGTGTCTATTTAGAGTGCACAGATGCAAAATCCCGGTTGTCAGGATTTGCTCAAGCCGATTTGGTGAGTCATCATTTTATATTAATCAGCGGGATATTATTGCCCCCCATATATTCGGGCAGCTTTCCGTCCCACTTCTCAATAGCATCCTGACGCACGAGCAGCTCGTTGAGGCTGGCAGCCACAGTGCGGTTGTAATACGCCTCACCATCTGCCTGTATGCGAAGTGCCTTGGCTTCACCTTCCGCCTTGGCGATGGCGATCTTGGCGTTAGCTTCAGCTTGTTTAACAAGGTTCTCAGCCTTCAAGGCTTCCTGAATGGCCTGGTTCTTGGCCTCAATGGCTTTTGAAAGCGATGCCGGCGGAGTGATCTGCGAGGTGAACTCCTCAACCAGGAAACCTTCCTCGTTGAGCGAGTGTTCGAGCATCATACGAACCTCTGACTCGAACTGCGCACGCGAAGCCATGAGCTCGTCGGAGGTGTACTTGTTAGCCGTAATGCGATATGCGTCGTAGATTACCGTGCGCATGTAGCCTTCCTCAATGTCACGCAACGGTTTGCGGTACTTGGCAAACACGTCCACAGCCTTGTCTCTGTTGAGGCGGAAAGCCAAGACGGGATCCATCGAGAACACAGCGGCATCCTTTGTTGTTACAGTGAACGGCGAGTAGTCAACGCGCTGAACATACACGGGATAAGAATAAACACTAGTGGTGACAGGGTTATAAAACACCCAACCAGTAACCGGTACGGCATCGAGCTTACCCTGATCGGTGAGTGAGAACTTCTTGAACTTGATGCCCACCTCAGAAGTATCAACAACGGTCATACACGATGCAATGACTACGATAAACAGACCTATGCATACGGTTGCTGTTATTACTTTGCGGGTAATTGATGATTGGGCACTTCCTGCCCCGGGATTGATGATTGTTGCCATAGTAGTATTGTTTTTAGTTAAATTTTCGCTTGCATCGGACTTAAGAGCCCTCATTCCAAAATTCGCCACAAAGATACAAAAAATAATTGACATTTGCAAATCTTTTGGCAAATTATTGATTTTTTTATTTTATGTATGTCTTTGCTTTGCGCAAGTTCTTCAGGATTTGATGCAAGGAATATAATAGTGTATGCCGGGAAACGAAATACTTATACGTTAGCAAAAAGTAACAAGACAGTCTTCATTGCCCCTACGATTGGGCTAAGAACGACGCACTTATCACAGACTAACCACCCACTAACCACGCACTAATCACCCACTAAATTGAAGGTGAAATTTCGGAAAAATGAGGGTTCTGACGAGGAAAACAGGCTTTTCCAGACGAAAGAATACTACTATATATACACAGTATATATAGTACAAATTGAAGAAGGAAAGAACATAAAAACAAGAAGGAGGTGTGTCGCTCAGACGTGACACACCTCCTTGCAGATGAATTGTAACGATAGGGATTAGAATAGCCTAATACCGACGTATCGATAAGGATTAACGCAGGCGGATTCCGAGAATTGAATAACAGTTGTTGCCGGTACGGATGATGAGTTGGCCGTCGCGGAGCAGCTTGCTGCAATTGGAGGCTTCCGGCCGAGTATCAAGAGCCGATGGCAGATCTGTTCTGCCCCAGCTGACATCATCAATATAGTAGGTCACCACCCCATCCGTTCCGTTGGGGCCGATGTAGCGGAACGCCATGTGGAAGATATCCGCCACGGTCTGTGCGTGCGGTGCCAGGTCGAGGTAGAAAGTTACCCACTGCGAGTCCTCGTCGCCGGTCTTTGGTATGCTGAAGCTAGCCGTCAAATTCTGCGTGAACACTTCTGCCTGCGAGTACGGGTCAATGTAGTAAATCTCAAGTGCCGTTGGGCTCTCTTCCTCGGGCAAGTACTGTCCCATAACGCTAAAGGCAAAGATTTTTCCTTCGGCGTTCTTGTAGTCCAGTGCAGGCGTTACGAGCCACATTTCCCAATCGCCGGTGCTCTGTTTGCCAAACTGGTATGCCGTAGCCTTGGCGTACTTACCATCGCCGTCGAAGAGACTTGTCTGCGACTCATCAAGTCCCCACCAAGGGCGTGCATCGGCAGCTGCTACGTTCTGCCAACCGCTGATGAGCAGTGTTTTGTTATGTTCAGCTTGGTCAAATCCCTCGTCCAAGAGGGTGAGCGGGTGGCTGTTGTCCCATTGGAAATCAGTAGCCCAATCGACAGTTTCCGGTGTTGCCGGCAGGCCTGTGCCGCTGAGCTCAACCTCTACATTGTTGAACTCGCTGCTCTGCGAGTAGATGACGAGAGTGGACAGGAAATCGCCTTCCTCTTGTGGTTTGAAGGTGACAGTAACCTCACTCTCAGTGTTCTTGGAGAGCATCGTTCCGTCGATAACAAAGGCAGCGCCCGTGACATGCTCGACGCGCAGGTAGATGAAATCGTTGCAGTTCTCGCTCTTAACCTTAATGACCTGCTGTTGCTGTTGTCCAGCCACAGCGCTGAACGCGGGCACAATGCTCGGTGTGACGGTGATAACCGGTTGCGCGCTTGGGTCGGTGCATGATCCCTGGAGTTTAATGGACTGATGCAAGGTCGGATGCAGGGTATTATCAATGTTCAGATAAGCGGTGTGTATGCCAGCCTTGGTAGGAGCATATGTGACCACAAGATTGCACTTGCTCTGATCAGCAGCCAGTTCGGCCTGTGAAAGCATGAACTGGTCGGCATCGGTGTAGGATAGTTCGAAGGTTGTTGCACCATCGAGGTTACCTTGCTCAACATGCAGAGTCTGGAACACAACCGTATTGCCGATAGTGGTCTCCACGGGAGATAGCTTGTTAGGTGTAACGAGGATGTAGGGTTCGGTATCCTCAATGCGCACAAGGCTGAAATCGTCGAAGAGCACCTGGGCATTTTTAGGCACCTTGAATCGCACACGGAAAAACGATGAGTTCGTCGGCTTGGATGTGATTACATCCAGTTCCTCCCATTCGGTGCTAACAGCCGCTGCCACATTACGTTGCAGTTTATCGGCATCGTGCTGCTTCATCGCCTCGGCATCACCACTGCCAACAGGCTCCCAATAGCAGTCAAGCGCCAGCGCGCCTTCAGCAGGGAGGCTGAGCACCTTATAATGGAGCTTTATTTCGAACAGCGAACCTGCAGCATATTCGGCATCCACAAGTGTGACGCCCTGGTCCAGATTAACCGTTTGTGTGGCGTTAATCTTCAGCGCGACATCTCCATCAAGTTTGTCGTTTTCTTCGATGGAAGCAGTACCCAATGGGAAGTTCCACCCCTCGAATGAGCAGCCGAACATCGCATTGCATGAATAGTCCTCAAAACTGCCGTTCTGAAGAAGCTCTGTACCGGCAGGCGGAACGGGTTTGGTAGCATTCCAGCCGGCAACAACAATGACGTTGGCCGCCCCTGCGGAAGAAAGGGTTATGTTGGCACTGCCTGCACCTTCCTTGGGAGCGGTGAGCGTTAACTTGAGCGTGTAGCCTGTTTCAGCGTCCGTTTTAGCAATAGATGTCACAGCCGGTACAAGTGCAGAGTTGTCGGAAGCAACGGTAATTTCGCCGGTCAGGTTCTCGCCCTTAACGGTAATATTCTCCTCGGCAGGCTCGCCGATGGTTACGTTACCAAAAGAGAGTATATTTTCAGCAATGATGGCGGGTGTGGGTTGGCTACTATCTTCCCAAAGATCGTCCCACGAGGCGGCCACTTTGATTTCGTCAAGCAGCATATCGACGGGCGTATTGCCATTGGAGCAAAGCGCCACACCAACAAGTTTTGCAGCGTCAGCACTTGCCGCACTCGGGTTGACGCTGGTGACAGCAACAGTCTGTTCGGCAGGTGTAGGATTGATGTAAAGGCTTACGAGGTCGTTCTTTTCGCCTTCGACAAAGGCATACTCGACAACGATGAGATAGGTTGTGCCTGTCTTCAGGGCGGTTTCAGCGAACTGCGGAGTCTCACTGCGACGCGATACGCCCAGGTTGTACGTGCTCGCATCAACGGTCTTGATGACAACACGGCCGTTCAGGCTGCCCAAAGCGTTGTTAGAAGCATCAATGGCGAATGAAATAATGCTGTTGTTGGCATTTGAAGCCGACGATGCACTCGATGATGTCTGCAAGCCTCCGGCATTGACTTTGAGCAGGAAAGCAAGATAAGCCTTGTTGCCCGCAATGCTGCTGACAGCATTCTCAAAAAGAATATAATCACGGCTGTGGTTGGCCGAGTACTTCACGGCATTGGTGGTAGTGGCGGTGCAATAATCGTCATGTGTCAACTGCTGTGCCACGACCTTGAACTGCTCCGTGCCGGGACTGTAGGTGTGCCAGTTGCCGTCAGAGGGGATGCTACCGCCTGACCAAGTAGATGCGGACAGAGTGCCCGCAGGACGGTCAAAGCGCTCTTGAAACAGCAGGGAAGCATTAGCCATGCTCAGCGACAAAGCCGCCAAGCATACAAAAGTAAGAATTCGTTTCATACGCGTATACATTATAATGTGAAACAATATTTCATAGTGTACCAATCGTTGTCTATCACGTTTCGGCAGCAAAGGTACAAAAAAAAAGTGAATAATGCAAATTGTTGCCCAAAAAATTTGCAAATACGGAAAATATTTCGTATCTTTGCGAGTTTTTTGTAAAAAAGCATACTATAGCAAATGAAGATCGGTAGGCTGCTATGGAAAGTACCGGCTGTTGTTCTGGGCGTAGCTATAGGCTTAGTGCTGCTACTGCTGATAGCCGCTGCAGGTGTAATTGTGACTCCTGCAGCCCGTACGGCTATTCTGGAGAAAGGCCTGGAGATAGCCAATGAGCAGACTGATCTGGATATTGATTTGGAAAGGCTTTATCTATCACCTTTCCACCATTCTCCCATAGTGCTCTACCATGCTTACAAGGGCGAGGCAGACTTGCCACTGCATATTGAGATTGACAGCCTTTTTATCGGCCATCGGGGCAAGGATACGCTGATCTATGTTCATCGCCTCAGGCTGAGCGCCACGGCGCTGACCACTGACACAGCAGGCGGATTGCAAGGCGCCATCAACAGAAAGGAACCGATAGGTAGTGTGCTAACCGGATTGCCAATTGTGGTGGATGAGTTGCATCTGAGCGATCTCACGTTCCATTCTGACACGCTGATAGTGCCAGTTGGTGTGAATGTCATATTGGACGACATTTCACTTACAAGCCCCGGCCTGAACATAGCCAAAGGGCAGTACCCACTGCATAATTTCCGATTAACGGACGCTTATATAGGCATTGAACTTCGCGACGTTCCGCCCGACACAACGGCTCATGACACCACCCCGCTACTGATGGCCTATGATGTTCCCGATGGTGTGATGCGCAACGTACATTTCGCTCTCCTCCCCCTTGGGCTGCATATCCGCACCGATTATTTATCCACCAACACACTGGCTGATGTAGGCAACAGCCTATACGATGCACGCCGCTTGAACGCTGGCGGTGCCTCACTGACTCTCGGTGAGTTGTACCTACCCTTTGACACGCTATACGGCGGTGCTCGCGTTGACTTACAAAAGAGCCTGATTACCAGCCATGGCCTTCATGCTTACTCGAGTAAGTTCGGCGCAGAAGCTGATTTGACCGCCACGGCCCTTGATCTGGAAACGATGCAGGTGGATGTGACAGGTGAAGCGGATTTTCGCGGCAGCAAAGCACGTCTTAAGGCACAATACGATATCGCTAACGCCGCATACGACGCCCAGGTAGATGTACAGAAGGTTGACCTATCGCCCTTCATGAAGGACAGCCCTCCCGTAGTGATAACCGGTACGGTTGATGCACGGGGTAAGGGATTGGATATCAACTCCCGAGCCACACGTAGCATGGTGAAGATACACCTGACAGACGCCCAGTACGACAACATCAATGTCTCCGGTATGCGCCTAAATGCCGAACTGGCAAACGGAGCTGTGGACGGTGACCTGCATCTGCCAGTGGCGATGAAGGGTGACAGTTTAACGGTGAAAGGGGTGACCGACCACCAATTCTACGTTGAGAATTTCCTTAAGCCTGAGAAGATCCGAGTGAACTACCGGTCTCAGATGCGCGATGTTCAGGCACATGTGTCCGGCGAGGACTACCATGTTCAGCAACTGGACTTGAAATTCACGACCGATAGCGCCACGGCTCTGAACATGTCAACGGAAGGTCTAACAGCCGAGATAAAAAGCCCGATGCACGTGATGCAGCTGGTGGATGAGATACCGCCTCTGCTGCGAGCTGTAGGCGATTCGGCTATCATTAATCCGTTAACCTCATTGGCCGATCTGACGATGCTTGACACCTTGCGGCCGTTGATCCCTGACCTCAACGCGGCGATTGCGTTGCGGCACGGTAGTCCGGCACAGGGAATGCTGGATAAGATGGGATTGGACATCGAGGCAGTAGACCTGACACTAAACTCTGACAGCAAACGGACGGACCTGGCGTTGGAGGCGTCTATCCCAACGATAGAGCACCCCGAGGACAGCACAGCCATGCGTCTGCCGGCAGCCAGAGCAGCAATACGGGTGGCTATGATGGACGACAGCACGAATGTATCGCTATCTGCCCACTCCGAAATAACCGATGGCGCGATGTCGCTGCACGGCCTGAGCACAGATGCCAACCTACAATTCGATGTAGAGCGCAAACGCAATGACTTGCATGGTGCCGGACGTCTGTCCATGAGCGATCTTAGCTTCGGGGCAATGAATCTTGGCAGCAGGGAAGTGAAGATGGCCGTCGCTCGTTCGGAAAATTTCCAAAACAGCATCAAAGCAGACGTGCAGTTGGATGATGTTCCGTTGGAGATCGTTGACAGCCTCCTCAAGATGGCTGACCTGAATCTGAACGGAGCCATCCGCGCCACAGCCACAGCCGACGGCCTGCCCGCACAACTTGACCTCTCGGCCGAAGTGCTTCCTCTGGGAGTGTCGGCACTATATAAGCCCTACAACATAAAGCTCGGTCTGGGGGAGACGCCCATCGTCATGCAACATAACAAGGTGGATTTCAACGGATTGCCTATCTATGGCGCCGATAGCACCTATCTGGCCCTGACCGGCGGACTGGATATCAATGCCATGCGACTGGATGTAGCACTGGTTGCCGATAGTTTTGCCCCCGCCAAGCTGGTGCAGGACGGCCCGATACCGGTCTATGGAGAGCTCGCTACCGATATTCGGGGAACCGTTACCGGAGCGCTGGATAGCATTGTGGCAGACGTGGATGTCACCATCCTGCCGGTAACCGACATCACCTATCCTATAGACAAGAAGAATCTGGCACAGGTCAAACCGCACGGAACCGTCAATGTGCGCTACGCTTTAGCAGATACAGCACCGCTCAACCTTGGAGGAAGGATTAATGTAGATGAAGGCTTCATCCGCTATTCGCCCAAATTGTACCCTATTATGCCTTTCCAAATCGACCAAGGCAGTAACATTGCGTTCAACGGACCCATCGGCAAAACGATGCTGGACGTGTCGGCATCGCAAAAAGTGAAAGCCGATGTGCAGTCAGAAGGCGAGGAGACACGCCGTGTGGATTTCACAACCGGCGTCCGAGTCAACGGCGTTTTGGACTCGATAGGATTGAATACGATAGGTTTCTTTCTGGAAGCCCCCAACGACGAAACAATCACGCGCGAACTGGCATCGGTGGACGAGGATACGCGCGAGGGACTGGCAGCAACGCTACTGGCAACAGGTATGTATGTAGGCGAAAGCAATGCAGCAGCGCAAAAAGATGGTTACGCACTATCCTCCATCATCAACAGCCGCCTCAATGCCGCCATGGCGAACTCAAAGATGGGCAAGGTGGTGGATATAGACGTTAGTAATGCTCAGACTGAACATGCTGGGGGAAAAACCAACGACATGAATATATCCATCAGCAAGTCTTTCTTCAAAGACCGTTTCCGCATCACTGTCGGTTCTACCCTGACAGATAATCCCGAAGTAAACAAGACCAGCGGCCTATTCAGCAACTTGTCGGCAGAATACAAACTGACCAAAAACGGCGATGTGCTACTACGCGCATTTGCCGACCGCGACTACAATAACATTCTTGAAGGCGAACTATACAAAACAGGACTCGGCGTGCGGGCACTGAAAGAGTGGATCCGAAGGGAAGAAATCAAAAGTGAGAAATTAAGAACAAAACTTTCAGCGGATAGCCTCACACGCACCTACAATCTGACTGCTGATGCAGGCGTAGCGTACCGTTCGAATAATAGTATTGGTCCTGACCTTACCCTCAAGTCCTCCGTACGCAACCTAATTGGTCGTGGTGAGACATTCACCCTTAAGGGCAACGGTGCGTATTACTGGGCGTTGCGCAACCGCCATCCAGGTGACCCCAAGAAAACAGATACGTATAAATTCGGCATCAACGCTTCGCTGATCTTCCCCTACCTACACTGGTTGGGCGACAATAATCCCGATGGCGATACGCGTTACATGTTGGGCTATCAGTACGAGAACATTGCCGGAGGCTACGGTGTGCACAAAGTGTCAGGGTCGTTCACCTATTTCATCCGTAGTTCGCGTTACGTCACCCATGCTTTCACGCCGTTCTCTCTTTCCGTTGTAATGATGAAAACGGATTCCGTCAGCAGTCTGGTTGACAAAACGGAGGAGTTCCCGCAACTTATCAAGGTCCTTGCCGGCGATGAGTTCGTCCCTTCCATCGGGTACACCTTCACCTACAACGACTATCGCGCCAAACGCGCGGTGAACACCCTATTTGAGGCTGGCATCAAGGAGTCGGGCAACATCATCAATAGTGTATATTGCCTCTTCGGACATAAGTGGAATGAGAAGGAGAAGAAACTGGGCTCCATCACTTTCAACCAGTTCATCAAGATGAACGTCGAACTGCGTAATAAGTTCAATTTCACCGAAGATGTCTGTATTGCTACGCGTCTTTATGCCGGAGCGAACATCCCGCTCGGCAACTCATATACGACACCACTATCCGAAGCATTCTACTCCGGTGGACCGAATAGTATGCGCGCGTGCTCACCATACGCCTATGGCCCGGGTAATTTCTATAGCGAAAAATACAACCAGAACTTCTTCCATGCTGGTGATGTCAAACTAGAGGCGAACTTCGAGTTGCGTTTCCCCATTGTGTGGAAGCTCTACGGTGCCGCCTTCCTTGATGCTGGAAACACATGGAACTGGTATAGTGGCGCGGACTTATTCAAGTCGGCAGGAATCACCAACTATCAAGAGCAACTACAACTGCGCGAAGAACTATACGACGGCATTATCAACAATCCCCAATTTCTGCGTCAGATAGCACTTGGCACAGGTGCCGGTCTGCGCGTTGATCTCGACGGGTTAGTGATCCGTCTGGACCTTGGTGTGGCCATCCATGCGCCATACCAAACGTATAAATATAAATACGATAAGGATAAGTGGTACGATAAGAGTAGTTGGACTGCTGACAAGAGCAAACCTATCAACACCTATTTCAATATCCCCTCCGCGCTTGACGCCATACGCATCAACTTTGGCATCGGCTACCCATTCTAAAGGTATCATTACTGCGTCCCCCAAAAGCCTCATATGAGTTAAAAACAAAAAAAACAAGGGAACAATACAAAAAAATCGTCATTTTTCTTGCAAATGTCGATTTTTTTTTGTAACTTTGTGCCGATTTTGTGTATTGTGCATCCACGCGCACACTTACGCGTACGTCGTGCAATGCTTTATCTCAATGAAAAAGAGTGAATTCACACAGGCTGAAAAGGCGATGATAGAGCAGGAGTTCCGCTCTCTGTTGGATGCGTATGCGCATACGTCACATCGCCAGCACGTAGAGCGCATAGAGCAGGCTTTCCGCTTTGCCAACAAGGCACACAACGGTGTGCGGCGCCTGAGTGGAGAACCATATATACTCCACCCTTTGGCTGTGGCCAAGATCGTGGTGAGTGAGATAGGCCTTGGTAGCACATCCATCAGCGCAGCCCTATTGCACGACGTAGTAGAGGATACCGACTACACGGTTGAGGACATTGACAACCTGTTCGGAGCAAAGATAGCACAGATAGTGGACGGTCTGACCAAGATCTCTGGCGGCGTGTTCGGAGACAAGGCATCGGAGCAGGCGGAGAACTTCCGCAAACTGCTGCTGACCATGAGCGACGACATACGCGTGGTACTCATTAAGATTGCCGACCGCTTGCACAACATGCGCACGCTGGAAGCCCAGCCGCTGGAAAAGCAATACAAGATAGCCGGCGAGACGCAGTACATCTACGCTCCGCTAGCTCACCGACTGGGTTTGGGCTCTATCAAGAGCGAGCTGGAGAACCTGGCGTTTCGATACGAGCACCCGGACACCTACCAGGAGTTGACGGAGAAGATTGCCGCCGACCACCTGGCGCGGATGGAGAACTTCGAACGATTCTCCGAGCCTATCCGGGAGAAGTTGAAGAGCCTGGGCTACGATTTCGATCTCACAGCGCGCGTGAAGACGCCCTACTCCATTTGGCGCAAGATGAACACAAAGCACGTGACGTACGAGGAGGTATATGACCTGCTGGCCGTACGTATCGTGTTCACCCCCAAGCATGAGATGCTCAGCGAACGCGACCAGTGCTGGATGATTTACTCTGCAATAACAGAGATCTATCGTCCGCATCCGGGGCGCATCCGCGACTGGATATCCACCCCTAAGGCCAATGGCTATGAGGCGTTGCACGTAACAGTGATGGGGCAGAACGGCGAGTGGGTAGAGATACAGATTCGCACCCGGCGCATGCACGAGTTGGCCGAACAAGGTCTGGCAGCCCATTGGCGCTACAAGACTGGCGATGTGGAGGAAACGGAGCTGGACAAATGGCTACGTGACATCAAAGAAGTGCTTGCCAGCGATTCGCCTGATGCGATGGCATTTCTGGATACGTTCAAACTGAACCTGTTCGCCAAAGAAGTGTTCGTATTCACCCCCAGCGGCGAAATACAGACCCTGCCACAAGGTGCCACAGTACTTGACCTGGCGTATCAGTTACACTCCGAATTGGGCAATCATTGCATAGGCGCCAAGGTTAATCACTCACTCAAGAGCAGTGACTACATCTTGCATGCCGGCGACCAGGTCGAGGTGCTGACAGCCGCACAGCAACAGCCACAACCCGAATGGGTGAGTTACGTGACTACAGCCAAGGCGCAACAGGCACTCAGCGCATACTTCCGCAAGCAGGAACACCTGCAGGAGAAGACCGGCGAGCGTCGTTTGACAGATGCTATGCGCACACTGCTTATTCCTGAAGATCAGTTCGACAGTGCTATACAACGTCTGCAGGGCTACTACCACCTGACCAAACGTAACGAGCTGTTCCGCCAAATAGGACTGGACGCCATCAAGCTTGATAACCTGAAGGACATCATCGCCCCGAAGCAGAGCCTGTGGTCACGACTGCGTCCGTGGAGACAGAATAGCAGTCATAAGTTAGATGTCCGAAACCAGACGTCAGATGAGAGCAGCGAAGTGGTGATGGATACGCGCAAGGACAAGCAGAGGCATAACATCATCCTCACCGACGAAGTGCTCAAGGACGCTATACTCGAGGAGTGTTGCCGTCCAATACCGGGAGATGAGGCTATTGCCTTCAAGGACACAACGGGGAAGATGCATATCCACTACCTGAACTGCCCCGTGGCGGAAAGGCTGAAATCCAGCTACGGAAAGTCCATCTATTCCGTGACATGGGACACCCATAGGCTAAGCCAGTACAAGGAGAAAATGGAGATTGAAGGCATCGACCAGTTCGGATTGCTGATAGAAATCCTGCGCGTGATAACAGAGAACTTCAACATCAACGTTCACGAACTGCACATCACCGCCAACAACGGCGTGTTCAGCGCACGAATCATACTGTATGTATATGACAAGGCTGAACTTTATGAACTGATGGATGCACTTAAGAGGATGCATAACATACAATCCGTGAAACGAGTATTCACATAATTGGAAATATCTAGAAGATCTAGAGGCTCTAGACGATCTAGAAACACCAGACAAATAAACATCAAATTAAAAAAATGAAAAAGGTATTTGTAAGTATGGCGATGGCTCTGGTAGCCATAGCAATGATGGCACAACAACCGGTCATCACATTTGAGAAGACAGACCATGACTTTGGTAAGATCAATGAAGCCGATGGAAAAGTAACAACAATCTTCACCTTTAAGAACGAGGGCATGGAGCCTCTCGTATTGTCCAACGTGCGCGCCAGCTGCGGTTGCACCACCCCCAAGTGGCCGCGTCAGCCGATTGAGCCCGGTCAGACAGGTGAGATAACCGTAACATATAACCCTAACGGCCGCCCCGGTCGGTTCACCAAGACGGTGACCATCACCTCCAATGCCACCGAACCAACCACTCGCGTGACCATCAAAGGTGAGGTAATCCCCAAGCCCGCCAAGCCAGTGGACAACTATCCGGTTAAGATGGGTGAGCTCAGTCTGAAGAGCCGCGAGGTGAACATGGGAAAGGTACTTAATACTGCCACCAAGACGCACGAGATAGAGTATGCTAACCAGACTGACCATGAAATAGCAGTGGCTATCCAGCCCGCAAAAGGACAAGAGAAGTACCTGGATGCTATCGTTACGCTGGCTGACGTGAAGCCCAATGAGACCGGCAAGATCCAGATCGTACTGACTCCGGAGCAAGGCAACATATTTGGTCCGGTAGAAGGATCCTTTATAATCATTGTGAACGGTAAGATGGAATCGAGCGATGACTTCAAGGTACTGGTACGCGCTGATGTTGAGGAAGACTTTTCGAAGCTCACTCCCGAAGACCACCGCAACGCTCCTATCCTGGATGTAGCAGCAACCGTGAACGTAGGTAACATTGCAGCCGGCAAGGTAGGCAAACGCACTGTGAACCTGACCAATGTAGGTGCTGACCCTCTGAAGATTCGTCGCGTGCTGAACAACAGCAAGGAGATTCGAGCATCGATTAACAAGACCGAACTGAAGAACAGCAAGAGTGCACAACTCAAGCTCGAAGTACAGACTGCCGGTTTGGAAGCAGGTGCTTACAGCCGTCAGTTGACAGTCATCACTAATGATCCGGCTAAACCGAAGTTCATTGTAACAATCAATTGGACAATCGAGTAAATTAGCCACACCGCGCTGACAGAACAGATTGGACGGACAATGGAACATCCTGAGAACGATAGCGAGTACAAAGGCTTACAGGTGAATGAGGGCGTAGTACCTCTGCCATCTGTAAACCCGTACGCCACGTTCCGCCGCAAGAAACGCTTGCTGACGGTCGAGGAGTACGTTGCAGGTATCCGAGGCGGAGATATCTCCATCCTCGGTCAGGCCGTAACGTTGGTTGAGAGCAGTCTGCCATCAGACCAGGCCGTGGCGCAGAAGGTTATCGAAGCGTGTCTGCCATACTCAGGGAACTCCGTTCGCGTAGGAATAACAGGCGTGCCGGGCGCGGGCAAATCGACCTTCATCGAGGCTCTTGGAATGCAATTGTGCAAACAAGGCAACCACTTGGCAGTACTGGCTATTGATCCCTCGTCCGAACGGTCAAAAGGTAGTATATTGGGCGACAAGACCCGAATGAACGAACTGTCAACAGCAGCCAATGCGTTCATCCGTCCCAGTCCATCAGCCGGCTCGCTGGGAGGAGTGGCACGCAAAACAAGAGAGACCATCGTGCTCTGTGAGGCAGCAGGATTTGACACCATATTGGTAGAAACCGTAGGCGTCGGGCAGTCGGAGACAGCAGCACACTCAATGGTGGACTTCTTCTTGCTACTTCAAGTAACCGGAACCGGCGATGAACTGCAAGGCATCAAACGCGGCATCATGGAGATGGCTGACGGTATAGCCATCAACAAGTGCGATGGCACCAACGTTGACAAAGCACAGGCAGCCCGGGTGAGTTTCAAGAACGCACTGGCGCTCTTCCCGCCTACCGAGAGCGGATGGAAACCTTACGCAGAAACCTGTTCGTCAGTTGAATATACAGGCATTGATCGGGTGTGGAAGATGGTGACCGATTACATCGACTTCACACGCAAGAACGGCTACTTCGACTACCAACGCAGCCAACAAGCCAAGTACTGGATGTATGAGACCATCCATCAGTCGTTGTTAGACAGTTTCTACCACAATGCCGAGATTGAACAACTCATCCCACAGTACGAACAAAAAATACTTAATAACGAAATCAGTAGCTTCATAGCAGCACATGAGTTGCTAACACTATATGGCGCAAAACCCGACAAATAGAAAAAAGAGTGAACTCCCCAAGCCCGGAGCAGACGCCTTAGGCAAGATGCCCCCACAAGCCCCCGAACTGGAGGAGGCCGTGCTGGGTGCAATCATGATTGAGAAGGACGCCTACCCCATGGTGGCCGATTTGCTGCGTCCGACCTCGTTCTACAACGATCAGCACATGCTCATCTTTGAGGCTATACAGGCTCTAGCTTCCACCGACCAACCAATAGACATGCTGACAGTAGCCGAGAAGCTCAAGCAGCAAGGCAAGTTGGTGGAAGTCGGCGGCATGACCAAGCTGGCTGACCTGACAAACAAGATCGCCTCCACAGCTCACCTGCGTTTCCATGCGCAAATAGTAGCGCAGAAAGCCACAGCACGCGAGCTGATTGCTCTGTCCAGCCGCATCAGCGAGCAGGCGTACAACGAGACACAGGATGTAGCCGAACTCATGCAATACGCTGAGGGAGGGATATTCGATATCTCGCAACGGCAGATGAAGCGCGACGTGACCCAGATCGACCCTATCATCACTGAAGCCTTTGCTCGTATGCGCAAAGCTGCGGAAAATGAAGGCAATATTTCCGGCACCCCGTCTGGATTCACCGAACTGGACAAGATGACCTCCGGCTGGCAGAAGTCTGACTTGATTATCCTCGCCGCACGTCCGGCCATGGGTAAGACCGCCTTCGTGCTGTCAATGGTGAAGAATATAGCTGTTGACTACAAGCGGCCGGTAGCGATGTTCTCATTGGAAATGTCAAACGTTCAGTTAGCCAACCGACTAATCATGAACGTGTGCGAGATGGAGGGTGAGAAAATCAAGAACGGTAAGCTATCGCAAGATGAATGGCAGCAGCTGGATCAAGGAGTAATTGCCTTGCGCGGCGCACCCATCTATTTCGATGACACGCCGTCACTCTCGGTATTCGAACTGCGCAGCAAAGCTCGTAAACTCAAACGCGAGCATGACATACAACTGATCATCATCGACTACCTGCAACTGATGAATGCCTCGGGCATGAACTTCGGTAGCCGTGAGCAAGAGGTAAGCATCATCTCGCGTAACCTGAAAGCATTGGCAAAGGAGCTGGATATCCCTATCATCGCCCTGTCACAGCTTAACCGAAACCTTGAATCACGAGGCAACGGAAAGAACGACAACTCGGTAGATGGCAAGGCTCCACAGCTGGCTGACCTTCGCGAATCAGGTGCAATCGAGCAAGATGCCGACATGGTGTTGTTCATCCACCGACCGGAATACTTCCGTATATTCACGGATACAAATGGCAACGACCTGCGAGGTATGGCCAAGATCATCATCGCCAAACATCGTAACGGTGCAATTGGTGACATCACATTACGCTTCCGTGCTCAGTACGCCAAGTTTCAGAATGTGGATGACGCTGACACACCTATAGCCGATGCTCATATGCCCTCACAAAGTAACTCATCGCAAGGATATATCCGTACCGCATCAAAGATGAACATGATGAATATGGCGGATGCTGACGGAATAAGTGCCAACAACGATGCACCATGGTGACTCGCGTGTGCGCGTACAATAATTATTTAACAAATACTGACATTCAACTATATAAATATTCAAACCCTACAAATGAAACGAACAGTAATCATCGATGCCTTGAAGAGTACCGCAATCGGCGAACTTATACATGTATGCGGCTGGGTGCGTTCGCGCCGCGGCAACAAGAATGTATCATTCATCGCCCTAAATGACGGTTCAACCATCAAGAACATCCAGATAGTAGCCGACCTGACAAAGTTCAGCGAGGAGCAACTCAAACCCATAACGACTGGTGCGTGCATCAGTGCAACCGGTCTTCTGGTTGCCAGCCAAGGTGCCGGTCAGTCGGTGGAAATACAGTTGACAGACTTCGAGGTGTTCGGAACAGCTGACCCGGAGAAATATCCACTGCAGAAGAAAGGTCTGAGCATGGAGTTCCTGCGCACGATTGCACACTTGCGCCCACGCACCAACACGTTTGGAGCTGTGTTCCGCATCCGTCATAACATGGCGATGGCTATCCATACGTACTTCCATGAGCATGGCTACTTCTACTTCCACACACCGCTGATTACAGCCTCCGATTGCGAGGGTGCAGGGCAGATGTTCCAAGTTACCACAAAGAATCTGCACAACCTCAAAAAAGATGAGAATGGGCAGATAGATTACTCTGACGACTTCTTCGGACGCTCCGCCGCACTTACTGTAAGCGGACAATTGGAGGGTGAGTTGGGTGCAATGGCACTTGGAAAGATATATACGTTCGGTCCTACGTTCCGCGCAGAGAACAGCAATACGCCACGGCACCTGGCAGAGTTCTGGATGATTGAGCCGGAGGTGGCATTCATCGACAAGGACGAACTGATGGATCTGGAGGAGGACTTCATCAAGTACTGCGTTCGCTGGGCATTGGACAACTGCATGGATGACCTGGAGTTCCTCAACCAGTTTGTGGACAAAGGTCTGATTGAACGTCTGCGCTCTGTTATTGATACGGAGTTCGTTCGCCTACCCTACACCGAGGGAATCAATATCCTTCAGGAAGCTGTCAAGAACGGCAAGAAGTTCGAGTTCCCGTGCCAATGGGGCGACGACCTGAGTTCAGAGCACGAGCGTTATTTGGTTGAGCAACACTTCGGCAAACCGGTGATCATGACTGACTACCCGCGTGACATCAAGGCCTTCTACATGAAGATCAATGAAGACGGAAAGACCGTACAAGGTACTGACGTACTATTCCCGCAGATTGGCGAGATCATCGGTGGTAGTGTTCGCGAGGCAGACTTCGACAAACTCAACGCAGAGATTGACCGTCGTCAGATACCAATGAAGGATATGTGGTGGTATCTGGATACACGCCGCTTCGGTGCTGCGCCGCATGCAGGCTTCGGATTAGGATTTGAGCGACTGATGCTATTTGTTACCGGCATGCAGAATATCCGCGACGTAATACCCTTCCCCCGTACGCCTAAGAACGCCGAGTTTTAAGCGACTGCAATCTTTATTAATCGCAAACAACTAACAGGAATATACAAATAACTAATTATATATTCTCAAATCACATGAAAAAAACACTTTTCTTCCTGCTCGCCCTATTAGGTGCTTCATTAAGCATCTCGGCTCAGCAGACCTCGCCGATGACTGAAGCGCACTCATCGACGACACGATTGGTAGGAAAGATTATCAATGAGGATGGAGAACCAATCACCAATGGTGCCATCGTCACTCTGGGTAATCAAAACATCTCTACCACAGCCAACGATCGAGGAGAGTTCACACTCTCATATCTGGAGCCAATGGATGAAGAAGTAATCATCGAGGCTCGCGGCTTTATCTCCAACATTGTGATGGTTCAACTCATATCGGGTCAAACCAACGACATGGGCGCCATTACGCTGTACACCGATCTTGCTCGTGAAGCACAAGAAGAAGTGCTACTGAACCTGGTTGAAGCTGATCTGAACGATGATGAAGGTAAATCACAATCCGTATCATCAGCATCCAGCGCAAGTCAGGATGTATTCAACACTACAACCAGTTTCGCTTGGTCAACAGGTCGTTACCGCAACCGTGGCTATGAGAACTACTACGAGAAGAACTACATCAATGGTTTGGCATTCAACACAGCCGAGCGTGGTACATTCAACTTTTCGTCGATGGGCGGCTTGAACGATGCTTCGCGTAACAAAGACGTGGTGAACGGCATCGAGGCTTCAAACTTCACATTTGGTGGCATCGGCAACTCCACCAACTACCTGATGGATGCATCTCGTTATGCACAGGGTTGGAAAGTAGGTGTAGCCGGTACCAACCGTCAGTACAAAGGTCGTGTTAACGCTACTTACGCCAGTGGTCCACTGAACAATGGCTGGTCGTTTATCGCCCAGATCGCATGGCGCTACTCCCCCTACATCAACACCAAGGGAATCATTGGTGAAGGTATTGCCTATAATTCAGGCGGTTACTTCCTGTCAGCACAGAAAGACTGGCAGAACGGTCATCGTCTGTCACTCATCACCTTCGGTGCTCCCACCGAGCGTGGTCAGTCAGGCGCTGTAACGCAAGAGGTATATGACCTTACTGGTTCCATCAACTACAACCCCTATTGGGGCTATTGCGGAGGTAAGGTGCGCAACTCACGTATCGTTCGTTCTTACGACCCGACAGCTATCGTTTCCTACGAGTGGCAGATTGACCCGCAGCAGCGTCTCCGCGCAGCTGTAGGCTACCACTACGCATGGTACTCCAACTCGGCACTCACATTCTACAACGCGCCTGATCCCCGTCCGGATTACTACCGCAACCTGCCTTCATTCCTCTATGACGGACAACTCGATGCCAATGGCCAGCTCATCGTTCATGACAACACCAGCCAGCACAATCCTCTCGGAAAGGAGAACCCCGACGGCTCTATCGCTGAACTGTCATATAACGGCAATGTGGTAGGTCACTCAATGGATATGGAAACCTATAAGACGCTTACCGATCTGTGGAAAGCTCGCGATAACAAGACCACCCAGATCGATTGGGACGGCTTGTACGCAGCCAACCAAGCCAGCAACAAGAGCGGAAAGTCATCTGCATCCTATATGCAGGAGCGCCGCCACAATGATATCCAGGAGGCTATCATCAATGTCAACTATATCAACTCGAAGTTCAACCATCTAAAGATCACTGCCGGTCTGGACGCCAAGTATGCACAAGGCATCCACTACAAGACGGTTGACGATCTGCTCGGAGGAAAACAGTGGATTGACGTTGACCCGTTTGCTGAACGAGACATCAAGGATTTGGCTACGAACATCGGCCTCACACAGGAAGGTATCGAGAACGTTAAGCAGAACGACATCTTCCACCACAACCAGGCTAAGAAAGAGGGCGACCGCTTTGGCTACAACTACTACATGAACATGATCCAAGCCAATGTATGGGCGCAGAACGAGTGGAACTTCAATGAATTCGACGTTTACTACGCTCTCAAGATCGCTTACTCTTCGATGCAACGTTCGACTACAATGGTGAATGGTCGTGCATGGTATCTGGCCACCCTCAACCCCGACAATGCTGAGAAGTATCTCGGTAAGAGCGCAAGCAGTATACTTGCCGGTAAAGAGCAGTCTCTATACATGGGCTTGTCGCATGAGTTCATTGATCCGGCATTCAAACTAGGCTTCACCTACAAGATCAACGGCCGCAACCGACTCAAGTTCAATGCCATCGCACAGACCGAGGCTCCGCTGGCGCGCGATGCTTATGTTTCTTCGCGTGTGCATGATCGCGTAATTGATCCTATCTATACGCACGATAAAGCAAAGAACCTCAAGGATTACTACGCTGCGTCACAGAAGATTGTTGGTGGTGACCTGACATACGATTTCAATTTCCCGATTGTTCGTGGTCGTATTACAGCGTTCTACACGCAATTCTTCAACGGCTCGGAGATGAACGGCTACTATGATGATCAGGCTCGTACCTTCGTCAACCAAACGCTCACCGGTATCAACCGCGTTCACCGTGGTATAGAGGCTGCTGCTGCCGTTAAACTCGGCACATACTTCACCCTGACCGGTGCAGTAAACGCTGCTGACTACCGCTACACATCCAATGCCAACTCCATCACTTCAGCTGAGAACGGCATGGCTGTATGCTCAAGAATGGACGGCACCAGCATCTACGAGGTTACCGACTCCGTTTACATGAAAGGTCTGCACGTAGCCAATGGCCCGCAACTGACTGCTTCACTCAAGTTGTCGTTCTTCCACTCCAAGATGTGGTTTGCCGACATCACCTGCACCTACTACGATCGCAATTACCTGGACATCGCGCCCTCGCGCCGCATGAAGAGTCTGTACACCGGCAAGATGGAGGACGGCACGCCGGTCAACGGCTCGTATCGCATGGTTAGCAGTGGCGTTGACCAGAATTACATCAATGCCGTGCTGCTTAACGATGCAGGTGAGATGATCCTTGACAAGTTTGGCACTCCGCAACTTGCCTACCCATACAACCAGGTGGCATGCCAAGAGTCGTTGGTTAGCTCGAATGTTTGGAATCGGTTCATCTTCGACGCCAGCGTAGGTAAACTGATCTACCTGCCTAATCGTCAGCAGATTTCAATCAACCTGTCTGTAACGAACTTCACCAACAACACCAAGTTCAAGACCGGTGGCTATCAGCAAGCACGTCTTGCACGTGGTAACTTGCAAGGCAAGACCGAACAAGAAGGCAACTCCGTATTGATGCCAAATGCTTGGAAGTTCCCGTCGAAGTACTACTACGCTTGGGGAGCAAACTTCTATTTGAGCCTGACGTATAAGTTCTAATCCGAACATGTTATACGAGAACTTCTAACATTCACACATCTAAATCAATCAGAATATGAAAGCATTTAAATATCTTAGCATAGCACTACTTGCAGCCGCAATGACGGCATGTAAGTATGACGTTAAGCCGGAGTCGCTCTACCTAAGCGAACAGCAAGTAGAACAACAAGTAGCTGACGGACAGATCTATCATATCAATGATTTCTTGGACAAGTTTATGACCGAGGAAGGCAATTATCTGTCCGATACGTCCTTGTATCGTTCTCGTGCTACAAACGGCGATGGTATATACCTCTTCTCCATCGATACCCTCCCCTCTTCCGGTCCCGGCATATACATCCGAGGACGCGTATCAACGGATGACTTTGGAGGTAACTTCTACAAGGCGCTGGTTATTCAGGAGATTGTCGATGGCAAGCAGCAGAACCTGCGCCTGTCAATTGACATGGGCTCTGCATCAGGTATGTTCCCACGCGGACAAGAGTTGCTCATCCGCTGCAATGGTCTGGCTATTGGCCGTTACTCCAACCAGCCGCAACTCTGCGTTCCCTCGTACAACAACAACACCAATTCTCAAAACGCTGAGCAGAAGGTGGGCTGGACTCCAGGACGTATTCCTTCGCCTATCTGCCGCAAGCAGTTTATGCACGTCGGCACACCCGACGAGAGTAAGTTGCAGTACGACAAAGTAACTATCGCAGAGTGCATCGCCAACTACAAGGACATCGTGGCTGCTCGCAAGGTGGACGGACGATTGGTTGTTATTGAGAACATATGGTTCAACGGCAAATGCTATGACAATGGTGAACTCAAGGACTGCGTTCACTACAATCCAGCCGACAACACCGGCAACCCGGAAGTGGCAAATAGCTTAGCCGATGTTTTTGCTCCTACTACCAACAACATTGGTTATCCTCAAACCCGCTGCATCACCGATGCTTCCGGCAAGTGTTTATCGGTATCCTCATCCGAGTACGCCAAGTATGCACACTACTACATCCCCTATGAGAACGTTAATGGTTCTATCGTCTATGGCACCTACAAAGGTTCCATCCGCGGAGTACTCGGCTACTATATGGATAATGCCGGTAAAGTGCCGGGCCAAAGCAACTGGGCTATCACTATCTGCGACCTGGGCGACCTAGACCTGAAGAAAGGCGACGGAATAAAGTGGGTACCTGAAGAATGGGTAAAGTAAGCAAATGAGTTACTTGGATATAATCATAGCGCTACCGGTCATCTACGGTATTATACGTGGAGTGATGCGTGGTGTCGTTATGGAGGTTTTTGCTATCGTTGGCATAAT
Source organism: uncultured Bacteroidales bacterium (assembly GCA_946403215.1). GTDB lineage: Bacteria > Bacteroidota > Bacteroidia > Bacteroidales > Paludibacteraceae > Colicola. The sequence continues at coordinate 48,940 of CAMIZG010000006.1, forward strand.
CCTTGGCATTGTTGTGGCAAGGATTTATGCCGGCGATGCAGCCGCCTGGTTACAACAACTCAGCCTGTGGGACATCCAACTGCTGCAACCTATCGCAGCATTTGTCATATTTCTGATTGTAGCCTTGTTGTGCAGACTGCTGGCACAAGCATTAACCAAACTGTTCAAACTCATCTCATTGGGCTGGATCAATCGCTTGGTGGGCGGACTATTCGGTGCCGCCAAGTGGATGATTATCCTTGCCGTTATCATCACTTGCGTCGATATGCTGGACGGAGTCTTGCACTTTATCAAGCCCGAACTCAAAGACAATTCCGTGCTCTACCCTCACGCCCTTCAACTCACGCAATGGTTAAAATCAATGATAATTCGATAAACCTGATCATTTATGGAAAAATTTACACCCCAACAGGCTCTTGACTACATCTACGCCTCCGGGCACACACAAGGCTTACCCAGTCGATATGAGGCACAAGCGATGTTGCCGGACATAAACGCACATTTCAAGATTGGTGTGCGTCAGTCGAGCATCAAGATTATCAACGGACAGAAAGTGATGGCTTTCATCACGCCTAAATACGTCAGCATTGAGGATATGCTTGCCTACCTGCGCAACCGCCAGGCAGGGGCTACAGCCGAGGAGGTACATGAGATTGTCCTTGAACAAGACAACGAGCCCAACCCCATCCTGCGTATTCTGCGCCATGCTGTTTTCCACGTCAATCCTTCCGCTACAGGTACGCTCGAGGAGGCTATCGTCAAGGCTGTCAACCATTGCATTTCCTCACGTACACTTGAACCCAGCAAGGAGAAACTGCAAGTGCACATTGCCGGTTCATCCGATGATGTAACGTTTGGATTCGTTATCAAGGAGCGCCCCAAGGCAGAGGCGTTCACTATTCCGTTCTGCATCCAGCGTAACGCCAATACAATGGGTAGTTCGGCTGTCACATATACCGGCAGATTACTCACTCCGCTGCAGATGAATAACGTAGCATCTATCGGCCAGTGCCTGACCGAAGTGATACGCTACGTCAAGGAGTAACATCGGATAATCAATAACAAAGGCGACACTTGCGTGCCGCCTTTATTGTATCTGCGCCCATCAGCGCCAGAACACATCCGTTATATCGTGCAGTTCTTCATGCCCCGCGTATTCCCCGTCCGTTATATGCTCCACACGATAGAAACGCTGATTGGTCGTTCGCGACTTCAAGCCGCCTAGGGCTTCCACATAGGGGCCAACCTTCACATAGTCAAAATGCTTGAGTTGCAGATCAGTAGGCAACTGCTTGAACCCTGTGTACCAACATGTCTTTATACCTTGTTGTTGCACCCACTGCGCCAGACTCTCTACCTCATGATAGTCCCTATCCCCCCCTTGTATGCTCACGCAGGTCAGGTACGGATAACGCTCTAGCAAACATGCTAGCCAATCCTTGGTCAGCACCTCGCCCACAGGTTGCCACAAGTAACTGCTGTGGCAACCCGGGCAATGATGCGGACAGTCGGATATATTCAGGGCCAACGTCGTCTCGTCGGGCACTTCCTGGAATACTATATCGTAATCGGCGACAAGCATGGGCTATCACGTATCGGATCTCACACGGCCTGACCGAGTTTGCTCTGATTAGCGTAGTAGCGACGTGCTGCCTCACGCTGACGTGCCTCGCTGAAGTTACTGATGCGCTTCAGGTAACCGATAATTCGCGTCAGGTAATCCAGATCAGTGCTGCCGCACTCCGGGCACGCCTTCAAGTAACGCTTGTCGATATGGCCGCACTTGTTGCACACTGTATTGGGGATGTTGAACGTGAAGTAGTTCGTACCCTCTTGTGCAGCTACACGCAGCAGGTTGCGGTACTGGGCTTGTGACAAGTGCTCCTCCAGGTTGCAATGCAGAGCCGATCCACCGGTCAGGTGCTCCACATAACGACGGCCGTGTAACTTGAACTTATCCATCACGTTCAGACTCTCGTCCTCTACTACATAGAAGTAACTGTTATAGCACTCGCGAGGTACTACATAGCCGTCCTCCTTATCCCACTTGGCATGCTTTACGCCTACGTTCTCTGCCGGAATCATCTCGCAGTTGAACATCACATCTTTCGTGCGGTATTCCTTGTTCTTCTTCTCGATGATGCCAAGTACTTCTTGTACATAGTGGGCATAATCATCGTTATCGGTAATCTTTATTCCCAGGAACTCAGCACCTTCCACCAGTCCGTTTACGCCGATGGTCAGATACTGACGACTAAGGTTAACAAAGCCCGAGTCGAACAAGGGCAACATGCCTTGTTTCTGCAACTCATGCAAGTTAGCATCATAAGCCAACTGCACCTTGTGCATCAAGTCAACCACCTGCTCAATATAATCTTGATAAGCAATGCCTTGACGAACTGCGTACTGGATAGCGCGGTTCAGATTGATTGTCAGCACGCTCTTCGAGCCTGTACTTACGCCACCAGCGCCCAGCGTATAGCTAAAGCCGTTGTCCGTGATCTCGTTTCTAAGGCGGCAGCAGCTGGCCAGCGAGTCAGCACTATCGCTCATGTATGTGAAGAACGAGTGTCCCTCGGCATACATCTGAGCCGTGAAGTCAGCATATTCCTTGTCCTTCACATCGCCATTCTCGCTCAGCAAGGCCATCGTCTCTACGGGGAACGTCAGCACGGCACGTGTACGCTCCTGGTTGAACCAACGCATAAAGCGCTTCTGCAACCAGTTCAGACTGTCCCAGTGAGGCTTCTCGCCATCCGGAAAACGGAAGTCGCCAAAGATCGACTCAAAGTAATAGCGGTCGTAGTACGATATGTTCCAGAACACCGACTGATAGTTACGTGCTCCGGCAGGCTGGTTGATCGAATATACAACTTGCTGGAAGCAATCGGTCAGAATCTTGTCGATCGTACGGTTCTTCAGGCTCAGCTCTACCACTTCATCAGCACGTTTGTAGTAATCCTCGCCGTACTCTTTTTCGCAGAAGTAGTTCATGTACATAAGGAACTCGGGCGTAGCGCACGCGCCTGAAAGCATCGAACTAACCATGAACACCATGTTCACAAATCCGCCACAGAATGCCTTCAGGTTCGTCGGTGCCACTGCATTACCGCCAATGGCTTTCGTGCCTTCCAACAGCCAAGGATACATCGTTACCGATGCACAATAGTTGGCTAGCGAGGTCTCATCATTCTTGTACAGTACGTGCGTGTTCAGCAAGTTGATGTACTTGTCGGCTACCTCCTTGCCAAACATCTTCTCAATGCGGTTGGTCAGCAAGCGACGGTTCAGACGGATATAGTTGCTCTTAGGCAGCTCGCCAATCAACGTCGCAATGTTCTTCTTCTCCACATTGGCGTTTGCGTCATACTTACTACCGGTGGCTGCGTTCGAGGCGGAGCAATAGTCAATCAGGAAGTTTAGTTTCTCCAGCGTCTCACGATCCTCCGAGTGCTTGTAGCGATACACCATGTAATTCTTCGCTACCTGGAAGTAACCCTCTGCCATCAGAGCAACCTCTACCTGGTTCTGAATATCCTCCACACCCATGCCACTGCGAACGCGTAAGTGTGATAGTACTGCGGTCAACGTCTCCTCTGTGGCAAACGTTCCCGATGCAATAAATGCCTTGCTGATGGCATCCTTGATTTTGTCGATAGAAAAGAGCACTTCTTTTCCGTCACGTTTAACAATTTTTGTTTCCATTATTACTTTATTATATTTCCTCTGCCCCAACGTAGGGCACATTTCATTTTCGACACACTTAACGTCTCTCGCTCAGCCAATTCTTTCCCAAAACTGACAACTTTCGACATCTCGCCACAGTACAAAGTTTTCCTTTTTGGACAACTTTTGCACCTAGGTAAAATAGGCTTTTTGCTTATAATCAAGCAATTATGTTAAATTTTCGGGAAACTTTTGAATTTTTCTCACGAAATCGATTGCAAAAATACAACAATTTTGTGACATTTGCAAATTTTCGAAAAGAAAAATTTTAGAAATATTTTTTTGTCATATAGAGACACTAAAATCACACCTTTTTTTGAACTGATTGCTCAATTAATCTGTTCGCTTGAAGTAGATGTAAAATGTCGTCCCTTTGTCGGATGTGTCGAACGTGATACTTCCCTCACTGCCGTCAACGATGCTCTTGGCAATGGCCAGCCCCAGCCCCATTCCAGTGGATTTGGTGGTAAAGTTGGGCATGAACACCTTACTTTGTATGGTCTCAGGAATACCAGGACCGTTGTCAGAGATACTGATCTCCACCCTGTCCGCTACTTTCAGGATGACGATAATATCGGAATCCTTCCGGCCATGCAGGGTTTGCAGCGCATTCTTAATTATATTGGTGAATACGTGCGATACCTGCTCGGCATCGGCATACGCCATCACGCCACTCTCAGGGCCGACATAACGGATAGGTATTGTCGCGTCACTCATGCGCATGAGCGTCACTGCTCCGAAGAGTTTGGCAGCTATGTCCGTCTCCGTCGGATGCACCTCAGGCATCTTGGCAAAGTCGGAGAACGTGGTGGCGATGCGCCCCAGGTCATCAAACTGCTCCAGCAGTAATTTCGACGCATGGTCAAACCGATTATCGAAATGCTCTGTCCCCTTGATGCGCTGCAGTTGCTGAACCGACAGCTTCATCGGCGTCAGCGAGTTGTTGATCTCATGTGCTATCTGCCGCGCCATCGTCCGCCAGGCCGATTCACGCTCCGACTGAGCAAGCTTAACGGTTGATTGCTCCAACTGACGAACCATCTCATTGTACCTGCGGATCAGTTCGCCAAGCTCGTCATTGCGATCGTAATGGATATAGTTGTCCTTACCCAATTGGAAGTGCTGCATCGTATCCGCCATGCTACGCATATTGCGTGACAAGCGTTGTGATACAAATACAGCTATCACAAATGCCAATATCAGCAGCAACACATATGGCGGCAGGAATCGGCCTATGTACTCCGCCACCTCCTGCTCCACCTGTGCCGACGATACGTAGCACGGCACGGCTATATAACCTATCTGCAGCGTACTGCCGTTGTAGAACGGCGTATAAACAGTTAGGTACGGCACGTTGCCTATTTGCTCGTAGCACACCCGATCAACACTGTCTGTAAAGAACGGCTCGGGAGCAATAACAGGCGATATCAGCCCAGACTCTATCAACTGCGGCACCGACGAGCCAATCAGCCGTCCGTGCATGTCATATACCAGTATATCCGTCTCATACGTGTAACTCAGGTCACGCAAGTCGGTATTCAAACCGCGAGTGTTCAGCGCGGATATATGCATATCCCAGAAGTACAAGTCCGCAAGTGCGGCCTGGATATAGCGCGCTTTGGCCTGCTGCTTGCTGCGCTGACGTTCCTCATAATGCGTGCGCACATACGAAGTGGACATAAGCGATATATACGCAAATCCCGCCAGCACCAACGCCACCACCAGGTATTGAACCTTGGTATACGTCCTCATATTCCTGAAGCCGTGGCTTCGAATCAGGTTGTAGCAGAACGCCGCAAGGAAGATCAGTCCAATCAGTAGCACAATGCCTATCCACAATCGGTAGAGCGACCAGCCGTGTTGCTGCTCGGCAAACAATGATCCGTACGAAAAACTGTCCGGCGACAATGCCGGCAACTGCTCTACCTGCTCCATCTCGGGCGGCACGAGCGAGAACAGATACGTACCATCCTCCGCCTCCACAGCATAACAGCCCTCGTTCGTCCGCTGACGGCGGATCAGCCAACGGTTATCTGCACAAAACGGAGCAATAAAATCATTCGGCAAACGCTCGCTGTACTGCGCAAACTGGAACTTAAGCGGTATGATCGTGCACACCGAGTAATCGCCAAACTGCGTCCAGCGGCCTACGCCAACCGCATTATCAAATCGTCCTAGCCACCATTCGTCATACCGAACACGGTACAAGCCGTTGGCTACCAACCAGTTGTGCGACCAGAACAGCAACTCTCTGCTATCATATACGTAGAACACGATATCCGGATGCGCCTGCGATACACCAAGTAGCGAGTTCAACTGCTCATGCGCCAGCAGTGGCTGCAGTTCGCCAAGCAGAGTAACTACCTCAGCCTGCTGACGATGAAGAGTCTGCTGAACATGACTACCGTCATGCGACAGGCTGTGACATGCACTAAAAAGCACACTCAACACGCCAAACAACAAAACTATTCCTACTATTTTGAGCAGTTTTTTCATTTCCGCTTGCAAAGTTACAAAAAAAATCGTAACTTTGCAAGCAAAAAGAGATTTTTTTTCTCAACACCTACCATAAAATATCAATTATCATATTGTCAATTATAAATCATGGCTGCAATTTTTACTGCTTTACTGCTCGGACTTCTTACCATACTTGACCCCTGCACCCTGTTCACCAGCATCACGGCTATCAGTTATATCGACCGCGAATTGGCAAATAAGCGCAAAGTCCTACTCAATGGCACGATGTTTGTTCTGGGTAAACTGGTAACCTACGTGCTCTTGTCGGTGCCATTCATCATGGGTGCGCAAACGGAGGGTATCCAGCACATTCTGGAGCATTACGGCGAACCTATACTGGGCGTGTTTATGATTATATGCGGCATAGTTTTGCTCTTCAGTGGTCATCACCACCACAACCATGATCATGGAATGAGCAAATGGCTGCAGAGCGTGGGCAGCGAGAGCAGTTGGCTATGGTCGTTTATGTTGGGCATTTTCTTCGCCATTGCCTTCTGCCCCCACAGATTGGTGTACTTCATCACCATGATTGATGTCACCGTCTCCCTGCCTGCTTCATGGAACTGGGTATTACCTGTCGTGTTTGGCTTGGGAACAGGTCTGCCTATCATGGTCATCGCATGGCTTGTTAGCTACAGTGCCGTCAGCATAGGCAACCTTACCAACAAACTGCATACGTTTGAGAAATGGTTCCGCAACATCTGCGCGATACTGTTCTTGGCATTAGGAGTATATATGTGTATCCACACGCTGCATCATGATCACGAACATGAGCACCACCACGAACATACTTGCATCACCGAATAAGGACGCCAACCTTGGCTTCCGCTTCCGGCAGTTCTTCGTCAGCCATGATCGTAGCTCAATGAAGGTCGGCACGGATGGTGTGCTGCTCGGCGCATGGGCGCCGGTGAGTAATCAACCATTGCGCATCCTTGATATCGGCACAGGTTCTGGTCTCATCGCACTGATGCTCGCGCAGCGATGTCCCGAGGCGCAGATCGACGCTATCGATATCGATCCCGCCTCCTGCCATCAGGCGCAGGCAAACTTTGCAGCCTCCCCCTGGCCTGAGCGGCTGAATGTAATGCATTGCTCGCTTCAAGAATGGGCTAACGGCCAACGACTAATGCCCAACAACCAGGATTACGACTTGATTGCGAGCAACCCGCCCTACTTCACCGATAGCCTCAAGGCCCCTGATGCGGCACGCTGTGCAGCCCGGCATAACGACTCGTTGCCGTTCGACATGCTTATCCTACATGCTGCTCAGCTGCTCAAGCCCGATGGCATACTGGCACTCATCGTGCCCCTCGAGGCTGAGCCCACGCTGCAATCATTGGCCACGCCCCACGGCCTGCAATGCATCTGCCGGTGCTACGTACACCCCAAGCCCCAGCGACCTCCAAAACGCGTTCTGATTGCTTGGACGAACGGAAAATTATTAGGTACGGAATCCACGGAAAGGACGGAAAAGATTATACTGGAGGACGAGCACGGCACACGAAGTGCCGAATACCGACAACTGACTAAAGACTTCTATTTATGATACTTTACCCGAACTGCAAGATCAACATCGGTCTGCGCGTCATCAGCAAACGCGACGATGGTTACCACAACCTGGAAACCATCTTCTACCCAGTCCATGGCCTGAGCGATATCCTCGAGGTTACCAAGGCTGATACCTTTGCCTTTGAGCAGACTGGCATTGCAGTGGATTGCCCCGACGAGGATAACCTTATCCTCAAGTGCTACCGCCGCATGCAAACACGTTATCCGCAGATCGGCAATGTGCATATCCGTTTTCAGAAGCGCATTCCATTCGGCGCCGGTTTGGGTGGTGGGTCAAGCGATGCCGCACACATGGCTATCGCGCTCAACAAACTCTTTAATCTCATTCTTTCACGCGAGCAGCTGGCCGATGAGGTCGCGCCGCTGGGAGCCGATTGCGCGTTCTTTATCTATAACACCCCCTGCCTCGCTCAGGGCATAGGCGAACTGCTCACCCCTATCCCCTTTACCCTCAGCGGCTTCCGACTCATCATGCTTAAGCCCGATGTACATGTCAGCACGCGCGAGGCCTATGCCGGTATCCATCTGTCTGCCGATCAGCCCTCGCTGGCGCAGCTTGTGCGCAACGGCGTCATGCCTATCGACTTGCTCAAGTACCCTGATATCATCTACAACGACTTCGAGCATACCATCTTCCCCATCCATCCCGAGCTGGCGGACATCAAGCAGCGTCTCATTGATGCAGGGGCTTTCTACGCTGCCATGAGCGGCAGTGGCTCAACCGTCTATGCGCTCTTTGAGCACGATCCCAACCGATGCTCGTTGGCCGACTATGGATTAACCGACCAACACTTGAACGATTTGGTCATCTACAACGATCTACTTCGCTAACCGCCAATGACCCGCTTACGCCATATACTGATCGCACTCTTGGGCAGCCTCCTGCTGTCAGGCACAGTGCATGCACAACTCAACACCGACCGTATCTGCGCCATCGGACGCAATGCGCTCTACTTCGAGGATTACGTACTCAGTATTCAGTACTTCAACCAGGTCATCAAGCTCAAGCCGTATCTGGCCGAACCCTACCAGCTCCGAGCTATCGCCAAGATCCAGCTCGGTGACTATCAGGGTGCCCTGCGTGACTGCAATGCAGCTATCGAACGAAACCCCTTCCAACCCGGGTCATACTACACCCGAGGCTATATCTATCGCCAGTTGGGTGAGCCCGAAAAAGCCGAAGCCGACTTCACCGAAGCACTCGTTTTTGCTCCCGAAAACAAGACATACACTCTCCTTCGCGCCGACACCCGCGCACAACTAAAACGCTACGACGAGGCTCGTGCGGACATCGACCACCTCCTTCGCCGCGAACCCGAAGCGCCAACACTGCATTTTGAACGGGGCGTTATCTGCCTGCAACAGAAGGATACAACATGCGCGCTCGACGAGTTCACGGCCACTGTCAAGTATGATTCCCAGAACGCGCAAAACTGGTCGGCACTCGGGGTCGTCACCATGATGACTGGCGACGAGGATGCAGCCTTTGCTCATCTCACGCAGGCGGTGAACCTCGGTTCGAAGTATGCCGGCGATTTCATCAACCGGGGCATCATCTACTACCACAAGCATAACTACCGCGCGGCTCTCTCCGATTACGACAAAGCCATCGAACTGGCGCCCAACGAGGCACAGTGTTACTTCAGCCGTGGCGTGCTACGGCAGGAGGTGGGTGACTACAACCGCGCCTACAACGACCTGTCCAAGGCACTCGAGCTCATAGAGCTATCGCCTTCCGCCACATCTACATCCGAACTGCTCGGCCCCATCCTCTACCAGCGTGGCATGGTGGCTATGCAACTCCGCCAGTGGAAGGATGCCATCACCAACTTCGATTCACTCAGCCAGCTCCATCCCACGTTCCTGCCGGCGTACTACATCGCCTCTCGCGCACACACCGCATTAGGCGAGAAGCGCGCTGCACAAGCCTGCCTGCAGCGAGCCTATCAGGTCGAGCAGAATCACACGGCCAGTGGTCAACAGTCTGCTACGAACGCCCAGCTCAATACCGATGTCCAGATGGCGCGCTCCGAAACCTCACGCCGCGACTACCGCAAGCTCTTCTCGCAACGCGCTGCCCAGAACGGCGAGGCAGATAGCCAGGAGCAGAAGTACAGCTCTGCCACGCGCGGACGAGTTCAGGATAAGTACCAGGACTTAGTCAACGAACCCGGCATCACGCTCACATACTACGCGCAATCGCATAGTAAGTACAACTACGCGCTCGCCTCATTCAACCAGCGATTCCTGCTACCCGATGCTCTCAAGGCCACAACCCATGAGTTGCCTCTGTCGGCGGAGATGGTCTCGCACCACTTTGCGCAGATCAGCACCCTTTCCACCACCATCGATGCACTGCCGGATGACCTGCACTCTGTACCACAGCGTGAGGGATTACGCGTAGCCATGCTCCTTTTCTCGCGGGCGGTGGAGTTTGCCATCGTGCAAGATTATGCCTCGGCCATCGAGGATTGCACACGGGCACTCACCTTGTCCGGATTGGATGAGGCCACGCAGGCTATCATGTACTTCTGCCAGGCTACATGGCGCTACCGACTGCTTGAGTACCAACAGGCTAACAACACGGCCGGACTAACCTCCAGCACCACCGGTACTCTACCATCCAACACCGACGCCATCTACGCTGCCGCCTTCCGACTCATGCTCATGGATTACGACCAGGTCATCCGCCGGCTCCCCGACTTTGCCTTTGCCTACTACAACAAGGCGAACATCCTCTGCCAGCAGAAGGACTACGAGGCAGCCATCCGCCATTACAATGATGCTATCCATGCCGATGCCGAGTTTGCTGAAGCGTTCTTCAATCGCGGACTGACCCATATCTACATCGGCAACCATCAGCAGGGATTGCAAGACCTCTCCCGCGCCGGAGAACTGGGTATCTATCAAGCTTATAACATAATCACCCGACTGCAATGAGACGTCTTTTGCTCATCATACTGCTGTTCGCTGTCAATTCTCAATTGGCCCTTGTCCATTCCCAGGTCTTGTACAAGATCTCCGGCAACTCTGCCAAAGCGCCCTCATATATCTTTGCCACCAACAAGATCGTCGGTGTCGAGTTCCTCGACTCCGTGCCTAACCTGCTGCATTGTTTCTCGCAATGCTCGGTCGTGCTCACCGAGTTCGCTATGCAGGATTACGAGGCTCTTGCCACCTTGCGTGTGGCGGCACTCCTACCCGACTCCATCCGTCTCGATCGTTACTATACCGACGAGGAGTACCACCAGATTGACGAGGCCATGCAGCTCACCGTCGGCATGGGCATGGATAAGCTTTGCCGCATGAAGCCTTCCTATCTCACCGCCATGTATCGTGACCAGCTGCTCCATCAGTGGCTCGATTACGACGACCAACGATCCATGGAAGCGTTCTTCCAGGCGCTCGCAGCCGACAAAGGCATCCCCGTCAGGGCGATTGACGGTATTGGCGAAACGATGTACATGATCTTCGACCGCGAACCGTTCCATTGGCAGTGCAAGGAGTTGCTGCAGATCATTGAGTACCCCGAGCGCGAGGTGCGGCAGGAACGCACATTGGCGGAGATGTACCGCATGGGACGACTCACCGACATCTCCTATCAGGTCCTCTCGCCTGATAACAAAAGCACGCAGTCGTATTCTGATTATCAGATCTACGCTGCGCGCAATAAGGAATGGGCCAAACGCTTACGCGAGTACCTGGTCACGGGCGGAGCATTCATCTCTTTGGATGCCGTCTATCTCGGTGGCGAGAAAGGCCTGCTGGCCGAACTCCGATCAGCCGGCTATCGTGTCCGCCCCGTCAACAGGTTCCATTAGCCCTTCCGTAGTTTCTTACCATATTACTCACCCATTAACCCTAATACAGAGCATCATTCGGGGCGGTGTCGTAATCATCGCCCACTATCTTCCACAGGTACGCCATCAGAGTTTTCTTGCCGTTAGGCTCGTCCTTCTGTGCCTTGAAGGCCGTCAGGTCGCTCGCCACGTAGCTAAGGTTCTTGTGTCATCTCTGCACAGCCTTGCTCTACTTTGCTAAGCGAGTGCAGATCAGCTGATCTTCAGCGGTAACCGGCGTGGTGCGCTTGATCTTCTTGCGCAGGAAGAAACGGTTGCATTCGTCATTACTTTTTTGGTTTTCTTTGTGTGAAAATTTAATTGGTTGATTATATACAGTATGCAAGCACCCCGATATGGGATGCATGCTGCTTTGTGATCCACTAGTTAGCGGTATGAGCGGAAAAAAGAGTTTCCAAAATCTTAGCTTTATATAAAAAAGACTTTCGGACGTCGTTTCTGTTCCGAAGATTGTCGGGATGTCAAAAAAGTTTTCCTATTTTCCAGTTCAGGATAACTATTATTCTATTACCATTGTGTTATCGTCATTGATCTGCTTGATAGTTGTCAAGGCATGGTAGGTGATGCCATGGTCGCGGAGAAACTGACCGCCCCCGGCAAACCCTTTCTCTACCAGAAAGCCCATGCCTACTATCTGCGCACCGGACTGGCGACATAGATGGATAATGCTGCCCGATGCATGACCATCAGCCAGAAAATCATCAATGAAGACGATGCGATCCTTGTCCGTGAGGAAATCGCGGTCGATGCAGACCGTCGTCTCATCACCACGGGTAAACGACCACACCCAACTCTTCCACGACTCGTCGATCGTTTTTGGCGCTTTCTTCTTCACAAACACCACAGGCAGGTGCATAATATACCCCATTAGGATCGCCGGTGCTATACCCGATGCCTCGATGGTGACAATTTTATTGACCCCTTTGCCCTTGAACAGCCGTGCGAACTCCTCCGCACAATGCATCATGAGATCAGGGTCTAACTGGTGATTCAGAAAACTGCCTACACGAACAATGCCGCCTTCTTTCTTGGCGACTCCGTCTTTGAGTATACGTTGTTTGAGCTCTTCCATGGTTAATTTGCTACAATAAGCATCTATATGGTTGATTAACTACATTAGGCATAACAATGATGTTATACATTTCGTCATTCTGATTGATAACGTTACGTCGTTCAGGATTGCGCGAATCGTATTCGCGCCTCTCAACTGCCTGCAAAGTTATAAAAATTTTTTGAATTATGCAAATAATTCGTTTGAGCGAAGCGAAATACGAACAGATACTATAGGCCAAAAATGGTAGCGTTCGCATATCATGCCTGCAGAGAGACATAAAATTTCGTTGTCATCATAGCATATAATACTTGGTCAGGAACCAGGTGCGGTCCCAGTCCACGATGTGCACGTCAGCTTCTTTGGCAGGATGGATGTCATTATCGTCCAGTACCATTACGCGTTTGTCCTTGAGGTCATACAGCGGCCACTCTTTGGCCTTGCCGTCGGGGGACTG
>CAMIZG010000007.1 GCA_946403215.1 uncultured Bacteroidales bacterium
TACTACTCCACCCAATACAAGAACCTGTTCGAGGCCGCGGACGCCTTCCCCTTTGTCAACGACACTCAATTGGGTTCCACGGCCGACCCATACAAGCCTAATCTTGTTTTGGCAACAAATAATTAAAGTATCCGACAATATATGACGATCAAACCATCTTTCGTTCATACCTTTATGGGCGTGGTCGTGGGACTTGTTCTGTTCCTGCTTACGTTCGGCGTGGAGCAATACTACCGCTACCACGTGAGCAACCTGCGCTCGCTGGACGGCAAAGAGCACAGTTATTATATCTACCCTGATTTGTCTGTCGATTCAGTGCTGAATATAGTTCGCAAGGACTACGACATCAGCGGTGAACTCGATTTACGCTGGCATATGCGTCTCAGGGTGTTCAACGATCCGAAGCCGGGGCACTATGTGTTCCCTAAAGAGATGGGTGACAAACTGTTTATCAACAAGCTTCAGTCGGGTGAGCAGACACCTGTCACGATCAAATGGACGAACACCGTCCGGACACGTGAGGAGTTAGCCGGCCGTGTGGCCTCGCAACTGATGATGGATAGCGTGGATCTTATCGAGCGCCTGAGCAACGACACGTACATGGACGAGTATGGCCTCAATGCCGAGACCAGCCGATGCCTGTTCATGCCCGACACGTACGAGGTGTTCTGGACCATCTCGCCGGACGAACTGTTCCGGCGGATGGATGAGGAATATCGTGCGTTCTGGACCGACGAGCGCCGCCGGAAAGCCGAGGCGCAGGGGCTGACACAGGCAGAGGTGGCTATTCTGGCTTCGATCGTCGAAGGCGAGACCTACCTCACCAAGGATATGCCTACCATCGCCAGCTTATACATCAACCGTCTCCGCAAGGGCATGCCGCTGCAGGCCTGCCCGACGGTGATCTATGCCGTAGGCGACTTCTCCATCAAGCGTGTGCTCAAAAGCCATCTGAAGGTCGAATCACCCTACAACACCTACAAGCACAAGGGTTTACCGCCCGGACCTATCCGTTGTCCGCTGCCGCGTACGCTGGATTTTGTATTGAACGCCCCAAAGACCGACTATCTGTATATGTGCGCCAACCCGGCCCTGGATGGCACGCACATCTTCTCCTCATCGTTCACCATCCACACCTCCGCGGCACGCGACTACCGCAGGACAATGGATCAGAAGCATATCAAATAAACTCATAGCGACGTATGGCAAAGAAATACAACTACTTTTTCGGACTAAGCAGGCATAAGCGGAACCAGATGTTCAATAACTTCGCCCTCGGCCTTGTTGTCACATTGGGTGTATGTCATCTGGTGGAGCTCACCTTCTTCGACCATGCTTCCGGCGGTCTTGTACTGATGCGTGCGATGCAGTATGCCGGTATGGCGTTTGTGATCAGTATTCCGCGCATGCTACGTGACACATGGCGTTTCGACGTACCGCCGCTCATCTCCATCTTCATCATCCTATACTGCCTCTGCTCGCTCATCTTGGGCGACGGACTCGACCTGAACGGTCGTATAGGTTGGTGGGACGAACTGGTGCTGATGGAGACAGGCATACTGCTGCCGTTCATTCTCCTGTGGCAGATCCATCTGGCGATGCACTTGTGGAGTGATTACATCCGGCTTCATCGGTGCCTCATCGCGCTGATTGTCGTCTTCTTTTCGGTGGGAATGGGTGCGTGTTGGGAGGTGACAGAATATTTCTATTTCTCGCTTTTCCATCCGGAGTATATCACCACCCATCCCGTCTATGCTGACGCAATGACGGATATCCTGTTGCTCCTTGTATGTGCTGCGGTCGTTGCCCTCTACGGCCTTGTCCGCCACAATGCGCTTGTCAAGCGTTATTGTCCCGAGCCTGCTCCGGCTAAGGAGTGAGCGGTGTTAATAAATGAAAAAAAACAACAAACAACATGAAACGTATATATATAGTCCTGTCTGCTGCTGTGCTGCTGATGGGATGCGTTAAAAAATCGAAGTACAGTTATCTGACTGACAAGCCTCTGCCCGTAGAGATTGAGGTGGTAGGCGAGAGCAGCCGTATGGTGGAAGATACCTACGTGGGCGAGATCCGTCCGCAGACGGATATCTCTCTTGTGTTCCCTTTGGGCGGGCAGATCACAGGTATCTATGTCAAGAGCGGTGAACGCGTCCGCAGCGGTCAGTTGATTGCCACCGTGGACAGCACGCAGGCCAAAGCCTTGATGGAGAGCGCCAACGCCATGTATGCCCAGGCGCAGGACGGCTACCGTCGCCTCAAGCCGCTGCACCAGCAAGGCGGCATAAGCGATGTCAAATGGGTGGAGATGGAGACGAATCTGGAGAAAGCCCGTTCGATGGCTATCTCGGCAAGCAAGCGTTATGAGGATTGTGCGCTGCGTGCCGTATGCGACGGCATCGTCAGCATGCGTGACATCAGCGTGGGGCAGCACGTAGGCATTGCGCAACCCATAGGCCGACTGATGGATCTCAAGGCGTACAACGTCGAGTTCACCGTTCCCGAGAGCGAGATAGGTCATCTAACGGCTGGGCAGACCCTGCGAGTCAGTCTGCCGGCGCTGGACAAGGAATATGAAGCGTCCATCTTCGAGAAAGCGCTGACCTCCACGCACATCGCCCACACGTACATGGTCAAGGCGGAGATTATTGACCCGGATGCCGCCAAGGACCTGCTGCCCGGCATGGTGTGCCGCGCCATAATCACCCAACGCGAGAAGAACGGTTACATCATCTCCGCCGGATGCATCCAAACGCAGCAACGCGGACATAGCGTGTGGTTGCTTCGCAACGGACGAGCAGAGAGGATGATGGTGAAGATAGGTGCTTTCGTGGAGAACGGCGTGTTGGTTACCGAAGGTGTGACACTTGGCGACACGGTTATCAGCAAGGGCTATCAGAAGATGTACAAAGGAGCGAAAGTTGAGTTTTAAGGTTTAGGATGGTTCAGAACAACCCTGAACAAAAACAACAATGACAAGATGAGAGATCGTAATCATATTGAATCCGCTATGCGTCACCACGGCATTATCTACGCGGTGGTGGCGATGCTGGTGGTGTTCGGCATCTTTGCCTTGGGCAGGATGAACAAGGATGAGTTTCCGCAGGTGACCATCCGTCTGGGTCTGGTAGTAGGCGTCTATCCCGGCGCGACAGCCCAGGAGGTGGAAGAGCAGGTGGCCAAGCCAATTGAGCAGTACCTGTTCACCTTCCCCGAGATAGACAAACGCAAGACTTATAGCCTAAGTCAGGATGGTATGTGCTACGTGTTCGCCGCCCTCACACCCAAGGTGATGAACGCCAACGAGGCGTGGGGCAAGATCCGCGGCGGACTAAGCCTGATGAAGCAGATGCAGTTGCCTTCGGGTCTGCTGGCTGTAGCGGTGATTGACGACTTCGGCAACACCAGCAGTCTTCTACTTGCGCTGGAGAGCAACGAGCGTTCACCTCGCGAACTGGAGGATTACGCCAACATGGTGAGCGACCGCCTGCGCGAGATAAAGGAGATGGGCAGCATCAAACTGCTCGGCCAGCAGCACGAGGAGATATCCGTGACGCTGGATGTGGAGCGTATAACCCGCTACTCCATCAATCAGAACCTGATCATGGCACGCCTCGCCACACAGGGTTTCCGCACCATGACCGGGGAGATAGCCAATGACATGGGTGCAGCGCTCATCCAGGTGGAAGTGCCGTTCAAGACCGAGTACGAACTGGGCGAGCAGATTATCCTGTCCGACCCTGTTACCGGCCAGACCATACGTCTCAAGGATATAGCCACAATCGAGCGGCGTTATGCCGAGCCAAAGAAGTATATCCAGCGCTTTGCCGAGAACGGCGTAGGCGACTGTCTGCTACTCAACCTAGAAATGCAGCCGGGTAACAACATCGTAGCCTTCGGCAAGAAGGTGGATGAGGTGTTGGCGCACATGTCCGCCATACTGCCGCCTGATGTAAGGATGCACAAGATAACCGACCAGCCGCGCGTGGTGGATGACAGTGTTCGCTCGTTTCTGAAAGACTTGGTCATCTCCGTGCTGATAGTGATAGCCGTGATGCTCGTGCTCTTCCCCATGCGCACAGCTTTGGTCAGTTCTACCGGTCTGCCTATATGTATTGCTATCACTCTGGGTATCATGTATCTGGCAGGTGTCGAACTCAACACCGTAACCTTGGCGGCACTGATTGTGGTGCTCGGCATGGTGGTGGATGACAGTGTGATTGTCATTGACGGCTATAGCGAACTGCTGGAGAAAGGTCACTCGCGCTGGTACGCTGCGGCTGTCTCCACCCACGACCTGTTCGTGCCGATGCTCATCGCCACAACGTCCATCTCAGGAATGTTCTTCCCCATGCTCGGGCTGATGACCGGTCCGCTGGCGGACTTCATCAAGCTCTTCCCGTGGGCCATCTTCATTGCCCTGTCGTGCAGTATATTGTACGCTGTATGGATCATCCCGTACATGGCGAGCTCGCTGATCAAGCCCAAGTCTGAAGGTGTCAAACCTACGTGGGGTGAGCGCTTGCAGAACGCCTTCTTCACCGCCTTGCAGAACGGCTATCAGAAGTTGCTCGACCTCTGCTTCCGGCATCCGTGGCTGACCATCAGTGCCGGGCTGGGGTCGGTAGTGATAGGTGCGTTCATACTTATCCACCTCAATATCCAGCTCATGCCCAAAGCCAACCGCGACTGTTTTGCCGTGGAGATCCATCTGACCGATGGTGCATCGTTAGAGCAGACGCAGGCTGTTGTGGATAGCCTCGGGAGCGTGCTCAATGCCGATGAGCGCATCGAGAGCGTGACTGCGTTCGTGGGCATGGCCAGTCCGCGCTTCCATGCCACCTACGCCCCGCAGATAGGTGGCGAGAACTATGCACAGTTCATCGTCAACACCGTGTCGGCAGACGCTACGGTGGAGCTCATTGAGCATTATCAGCCACTATACGAGAACGCCTTCCCCAACGCCTACTGCCGCTTCAAGCGACTGGATTATCAGGCGGTGGCCAACCCCATAGAGATCAACGTGCAGGGCTCCGACCTAGGACAGATGGAGCTCATTGCCGATTCACTCAAGGCGTTCCTGGCGGCTATGCCGGAGTTGGCGTGGGTGCATTCGAGCTATGACGAGACAGTGCAGACCATCCGTCTGCGTCTGAAGGACGACGAAGCCAGCCGTCTGGGCGTGACGCAGACCACCTTGTCGCTCTACCTGAACGGTTTGCTGCGCGGACGAAAGATGACAGCCATCTGGCAGGACGGCTACAAGACTCCCGTCGTGCTCTACACTGTGGGCGCTGATTCGCTCAACTATTCTGACATCGCCAATGTGATGATCCCGACCGTCTTGCCGGGTATATGGGTGCCGCTGCGGCAAGTGGCTGAGATAGAGCCGGACTTCCACCATGCGCAGATCAAACGCCGCAACAGCGTCCGCACCATCACCGTGTCGGCAGATACACGCGGGAAAGAGGCTGCCCTGACTCTGATGAAACCTATACGCCAATACGTCAACCACTTGGAAAAGAACCTCCCCGACGGCGTACGCATCACCTACGGCGGTTCGTTGGAGAACTCGCTGGAGACGCTGCCCGGCCTGGTGCTGTCCGTGCTGGCGGCACTACTCGTACTGCTGGTGCTGCTCGTATATCACTTCAAGAAGCTGAACATCGCCTTCCTCTCGCTCAGCTCCAGCCTGCTCTGTCTGTTCGGCGCGGCGCTGGGGTTATGGCTGTTCCGTCAGGACTTCTCCATTACCGCTATCTTGGGTATCATCTCGCTCATCGGCATCATTGTGCGCAATGCCATCATCATGTACGAGTATGCCGATTTCCTGGTTAATACCGAACATATCACGGCACGCGAAGCCGCCTACCTAGCCGGTCAGCGTCGTATGCGGCCTATCTTCCTGACCACCGCCACTACGGCGCTGGGAGTTGTTCCGATGATATTGGCGGCCACCGACCTATGGATGCCTATGGGCGTGGTCATCTGCTTCGGCGCTATCATCACCATGCCGATGGTGGTCACCCTGCTGCCTGTAGCTTATTGGAAACTGTTTGAAAAATCCACACGACGCTATGAACACAAATAAACAATACATACTCACTCTGCTCCTGGCTCTTGGCTCCTGGCTCATTGTTCCCGCTCAACAGTTGCTCACGCTGGATTCCTGTCTGAGCAGCGCCCGTCAGCATAACAGCACTATCCGCTCCGCAGCCCTGGAGGTGGCTGTCTCCCAGGAGCTGAAGAAGCAGATGTTGTGGAAATACTTCCCTCAGGTCAGCCTGCAGGGCTTTGCCTTTGGAGCAGCAAAGCCCCTAATCGATGCCGATGTGACGGAGATAGGGCTGCAAGGGGAAACGAAAGACCTGCTCAAATCGACGTTTGAGATATTGGATGCGATAGCCAAAGGGAATGACCCGAACGCCACAATCAGTTCGGAGATCAAGATGTTGCGCTGGGGTGCTCTGGCGAATGCGCAGGCCGTACAGCCTGTGTATTGGGGCGGACAGATCGTCACGGCCAACCGTCTTGCGCAACTCGGTATCGATGCCTCGCGCCTCAAGCAGGAGGTCAGCGAGCGCGATGTGCTTCAGGAGGTAACGGACACCTATTGGCTCATAGCCGGACTGATCGACAAGCGCCAGACGGTAAGCAAGGTGGTCAGCCTGCTCGATACCATCAGCAACATCGCACAAGTGGCGTACAACAACGGTCTGGTTACCGCCAACGATCTGCTACGCGTGCAGCTCAAGCAGAACGAGATGCAGACCAAATCCCTGCAACTGGAGAACGGCATTCAACTGGCCTCACGATTGCTCTGCCACCTCATCGGTCAACCCTACGATCACGAACTGCTCCTACAGCCGCTCAACGACGATGATATCATCGCACTGTCAGAGCAACCCGACACGATCAATGTCAGCAACCGCCCTGAAAGCAAACTGTTAGAGTTGAACATCCGCTACAACCGGATGAACCGCCGTCTTACGCTCGGCGAATCGCTGCCGCACCTGGCTATAGGATTGACGGGCGGGTACTCCAACTTCTTTGAGAAGCATACAGCCAACGCCTTGGCTTTTGTCAACCTGAGCATCCCCCTCACCGGCTGGGGCGAGACAGTGCACCGACTCCGTCAGCACGACCTGAAGATTCAACAGGCGGAACTCATGCAGCAGGATCTGACGGAAAAGATGAGCCTGCAGAACCGCCAGATATACGATCAGCTCATCGAGGCGCTCAAACTCATGGAGCAGCATCGAGCCAGCCGCAACCTCGCAGAGGATAACCACCGTATATCCCTCATGAACTACCAGGCGGGTGTCGGCACCATGACCGAACTCATGGAAGCGGAAGCGCTCCTCCTGCAAGCCGAAAACGCCTACACTGATGCCTTGATCACCTACCGCTCCGCGCTGCGCAAATATAACGACTACAACCAATAGTCAATTGACGATGCCAATTAGTCCATCGTGCAGATCACGTCATGTGCATGGCTGTTAATTAAATATTGCCCCTGAGAATGGTTAACCAATCATTAAGGAACCATCAACTAACCACTAACGTTCGATTTTGAACATAGCGTTCGAAAACTTCCAAATATGGCGGATGATAAAAAATGACATGAGACAATTGAGACAGTTGAGATATCTTTTATCAACACTATTTGGGAAAGTAAAACTTTTACAGGATATTGAGGAAGAGTGTGATTAGGGCTGTGTTGATGATGTCGGTGAACATGGCTCCGATGATGGGTACGATGAGGAAAGGGTTGGGGGTGTAGTGGTACTTGTAGCACACGGCACTCATGTTGGCCATGGCGTTGGGTGTAGCGCCTAACCCGAAGCCACACAGTCCTGCGCATAGCACAGCGGCGTCGTAGTTGCGGCCGAGCATGGGGAAGGCAACGAAATAGACGAACAAGATCATCATCAGCACCTGACATGTAAGGATGACCACCAAGGGCAGCGCCAGGCTCTGCAGTTCCCACAGGCGGAGTGAGATCATCGCCATGCCGAGGAACATAGAGAGGCATATATTCCCCACACTGATGATGCGCTCCATATCGAGCAATTTATCCGCTTTCGTCCACTTGCCGTCCTCGCGGTAGGGGATGAAGCCTATCGTGTTGCGTACGATGGCGGCTAAGATCAGTGCGCCGAAATAGGCGGGGAAGGTGACTCCCGTTTTGGCAAGCAGCCAGCTGACCAGTGTACCTCCGCCCATGACGATCAGGATCCAATAGCTGGCTTTGGCGTACTGCTGGAACTCTTGTTCGTTGGTACTCAAACGTTGTGCTCGTCCGGTGGGGGAAGCCTCGTCGCTCTCAATGCCTGCCATAGCGGGGTCGATCTCCGGTGCGTTAGCTTGCATCTGTTCGTGCGTCAGTTTCTTGCTGATGATGCGATTAGCCAGCGGTCCCCCGATCATCGATCCGGCAATCAGTCCAAAGGTGGCAGCAGCCATGCCAATGGTATCAGCGCCGTGCAGTCCCATGCTCTGCAGCACGGGGGCAAATCCTCCTGCGGTACCGTGTCCTCCGGTCATGGAGACGCTGCCGGCCGCTATGCCGAGCAGCGGGCTGACGCCCATAAGTCGCGTTATGCCCAGCGGCATGGTGTTCTGCAGTGTGATGATGATCACCAGCAGGACAAGCATGATCACCAACGGTTTGCCTCCCTGCTTGAGCATCTTCATGTCGCTCTGGAAGCCTACGCAGGTGAAGAATGCGAGCATGAAGACCTGCATGAGCGTGCCGTCGAACGCCACCTCGATGTCCGTCCAGCCGTACAGCACCAAAGTGAGCAAGGAGATGATCAGTCCGCCACTGACAGGCGATGGCACGCAGAACCTCTGCAGGAAGGCTATGCGTCGCGTTAGCACCATGCCGACCATCAGAGCTAAAGCACCGATGCCGGCTGTTTGAAGCATATCGAGATGGATGGTGGTCATACAGTTAAAATCTATATTGTGCTTTGATGTTGATGGCGTGTCGGTTGACGGTGGCGGTGCGGCAGAAGGTGTCGAACATGTCGTGCCAGTCAATGCCCAGATTCCAATGCGATGCTATTTGTTTGTTGACGGACAGGCAGCCATACACGGGTGTGCCGTACAGTTCGCGGATGGGTGATCGGGGTGTGAAATAAACGAGCTGCAAAGCAATCTGCCAGTTGCGTGGCAGGTAGGCTGTCGGTGCCAGTCGGATCGATGCAAAGACCCTGCTCGGGGCAATATAGAGGTTCGCCCCTCCGGTGAGTGTCACCCACTTCGTATGCCAGTAGGCTGAGGCATTGAGTTCGGCAAAGTTCTCTTCGCGCCGGATGAAGTAATAGCCTGCATCCGCCTGCACGGTGAGTTGCTGCCGGCTATAGGCGTAGGACAACTTAAGCTGATTGATTACCCGCTCATCCAGTAGTTCCCGGGTGGTTATCCACGCCTCTCCGGCCAGCCTGTCAGCCTGTGCCAGGAGAGCCAGATCGGAGGGATTGTAGAACTTGCGGTGGTAACCCAACTGCAACTGATGTTGGTAGTGCGGGATGTAGATGACAGAGGCGCTGGTGTTGTTGCGGATATCAAAGTACTTCTGTACAACTCCGTTGTCGGCCAGCCGGTAGTTATAGAAGAGGGCTCGGTGTCCCGCCGTGAATCGCCACTGCGGCAGTGCGTAGCAGAGTTGCAGGTAGATGTCGTGGTTGAAGACGTCCCAGCTCTTGTCCGCATCTTTTTGCCGGTTGAGCTGGTAATCGCCTTCCACACCTGCCAGCAGTGTCAGCCCTTTGGCAGGCAGAGGGGTGTTCAACTCCAAGACGAACATCGGCAATTGGCTGACGGATGAGAGGTCGCTCGAGTACTGATATCCGCCTAATATGAGCAGTTCGGTACCTGCATCGTTGAAGGTGTGGAAGTACCGCGCGCGGCCCATGATCTTCTGCGAGGTGGTGGATGGCAGTTTGATAAACTGCTGTGTGAGGTAGGTGAGCAGCCTGTTGCGGTCGTCAAACCGGTTGGTCATGTGCAGCGAGAGATACTCCTTATGCCCCTGTAGGTAGCGATAGGTGGCATTGGCATACAGATCCGTCTTCCGACTGCCGTAGAGTACGTTCACCGTGCCGTTTCCCTCCATCTGTTTGCCAAACCCGCCTTGCCCTTCGACGAACCCTTTCACCGTGTGTGGCATAGCCATATTGATATCCAGCACCTTGTTTGTTCCGATTGTACCTTTCGCCACCCCCGTATTGTCGCAGACCTGGATCCGGGCTATGTCCTTGGCTTTCATCTGAGAGAGGATAAGTCGCACGTCGCCGTTTGGCGGGCAGTTGTCAATGCGCAGGTTGTAGGCATCGAGCACATCCTCGTAGCCGCGAATCATCAGTTCGGGCATCATCTGCAGAATATCCATGAGCGACTCCTCACCTGTCAGCTGCATGCGCTGTGGGTAGATCATCGTTCTGTCGGCCTTCACCTCGATGACGGGCAGACTATCGTTGGCAAGCGTAGCGGCGGCCGATATGCACAGGATGGCTATTACTATGGTAATAGATCGGTACATGCTTTCGTTGGTGAGCGATGCAGGTTGT
This sequence comes from uncultured Bacteroidales bacterium, assembly GCA_946403215.1. GTDB lineage: Bacteria > Bacteroidota > Bacteroidia > Bacteroidales > Paludibacteraceae > Colicola. The sequence continues at coordinate 10,578 of CAMIZG010000007.1, forward strand.
GTGTTTGGGATGCAAAGATACAACATTTTTTTGAATTTTGCAAGTTTTTATAGTGAAAAACGAAGATATTTGCAACTTTCTACATAAAAGATTTGCATAATTCGGATTTTTTTTGTATCTTTGCGGTCGGTTTGGCCGTTAGTAATTAGAGCTGTTGGCCGACAGTTAAATAACGATAAGTAAACGATATTATGATAAATCGAATTTTCTTCACCCGTGTGGTGCGCGTAATGTGTCTTGCAGGGCTGGTGGTATCCGGTGCCACTGCGTTGGTGGCTCAGACCAGTGATGCATTCACCGAGGGGTTGGCCGGCGTAGCCACAGTTGCTGCTGAAACGCACTCGCCTGAGATCGTGAGCGACAGCGCCAAGGAGGTTGCTGCTCCTGCAATCGAGGTTCCTGTGTGGAAGCAGAAGTTGTACTACGGCTATAACTTCGATATCTATTTCCACCACGACTCGCGCTCGCAGCGCAAGGAGAATGGCTGGTCGATAGCTGTGGAGCCGGAGATAGGCTGGCGGCTGAAGGAGCGGGTTTATCTGGGACTTCGATTAGGAGGCAGTTATCAGGATACGTACACGACCTATTCGTATCAGATAGGCGAAACGACAATATCGCAGGATATGCGTGTCCGTCAAGGCAGTTGGAACGCTACTCCGTATGTTCGCTATCGCATGAAAACCCTGTTCAACGACAAAGTGGGCATATGGCTTGAGGCGCACTTGTACGCGGGCATGGAGTTTCCGAGCGTTGTGAGTGGCGCGGTGGCAGGTACGGATTATGATGGGCTGAAGTACAGTGTTATATATGGAGCGCAGGTTTCACCGGTCATCACGTATCAGTTCAGCCGTAATCGTTCGTTTCAAATCTTCTTCTCTATATTGAGTCTCGGTTACAGCGGAACCACGTTCTTCTACGCAGATCCCGAGACGGGGAAACGCCACAACGAGTACACCAACGACGTAATCGTTTTCTCCGGCAAGTTGCGCAACCTGCTGGCTAACCAGTTCACGCCGGGTCTGTACGGCCTGAAGTTCGGTGTGCAGAAGAGTTTCTGACAATAAGTAAATGATAAACGATAATTGATATGAGAAACAATTGGTTTATTCCTGTTTTGGGAATATGCATCTGCGGTTTGACGGGTTGTATGCAGACGCCCGAAGCGCAGCACACGAGTTACGAAACCCTTACGCTCAAGCGTGAGACAGTTACCGCCCCTTTGACCTGGAGTGCCGCCATTCGCGGTACAGGCGACGTGTCCATTGTGTCGCGTCGAACAGGTACGCTTAACGAGGTCCTGGTGAAGGACGGTCAGCGCGTGAAAGCCGGTGATGTGCTCTTCCGCATTGACAGCCGCAGTGCCGAGAATAACCTCGAGCACGCCAAGGCTAACCTGCAGACCGCTATTGCTCAGCGCGATAACGCACAGCTCGAAGCGGAGAGCAACAAGGAGTTGGCCGCTCAAGGCATCATCAGCGACTACCTGCTGCGCACCAGTCAGAATGCCCTGAGTTCCGCCGAGGCGCAGGTTTCGCAAGCGCGCGCTGCTATCCGCGATGCAGAGTTGCTGCTGGATTACTGCACGGTAAAGAGCCCTGTGGACGGACTGGTGGGAAATATTATTCCTCACGTAGGCGATGTGGTTAACGAAGGGATGACGCTGACGCGTATAGCCGGCGTGAGTGAGATGGAAGCCAGTTTCTCGGTTACTGAGAGCCAGATCCACGCCATGGTGGCCGAGTTGGGCAGCCTGGATAAATTGGTAAAGATCGCTCCTCCGCTGACCTTACGTTTCAAGGAAGGCGGCGAGTATAGCGAGCAGGGACGTATAACCAGCCTGTCGGGAATGGTTGACCAGCAGACCGGCTCCGTGACCTGCTATGTGACTTTCCCCAACCCCAAGGGCGAACTGTTCTCCGGCATGCAAGGCACCGTGGTGATGCCTGTTGAGTGGGAAAATGTGATACTCGTGCCGCTGACCTCCGTGGTGCGCATCCAGAACAAGGTGCTGGTGTATAAAGTCGGCGCAGACAGCCTGGCTACCAGCGCCATTGTGGAGATAGAAGAGTTGGGTGACGGCCAGCGCGCTGTCATCACTTCCGGAGCTCAAGTGGGCGAGACCATTGTGGCCAAGGGAGCAGCAAACGTACATGAGAATGATCGCGTAATCTGGTAAGTTATGGCTAAGGGAAACATATTCGTAGATAGAAAGGTGATGGCGGTGTGTATATCGCTGCTGATTGCCTTGGTGGGCTTTATATGCCTCAAGACGCTGCCTATCGAGCAGTATCCGGACATTGCTCCTCCGACGGTAATGATCTCCACCTCTTATTCCGGTGCAGATGCCAACACGGTGATGAAATCCGTGGTAATGCCTATCGAGGAGGCGGTGAACGGTGTGGAGAACATGGCGTACATGACTTCGGAAGCTTCGGCTACCGGTGATGTCAATATCAATGTGTTCTTCAAGCAAGGCACCAACCCCGACATGGCGGCAGTGAACGTGCAGAACCGTGTGTCAGCGGCTTTGGGATTACTTCCGCAGGAGGTGACCCGAGTGGGCGTGAAGGTGGAGAAACGCCAGAACAACATCCTGCAGATCGCCGCCCTGGTGAGTCGTGACGGCAAGTTCGACAACGATTTCATTGCCAACTATATCGACATCAACGTCAAACCTCGTCTCTTGCGTGTGACGGGTGTCGGCGCGGTGCAGCTGTTAGGTAACACCTACTCGCTACGCATCTGGATGAAACCCGACGTGATGGCGCGTTACGGCATCGATCCGCAGGATGTGTTTGCCGCCATAGGGAATCAGAACATGGTGGCAGCGACGGGTGCCCTGGGCGAGCAGAGCGGTAATACATATCAGTATAACTTAGAGTACAAGGGTCGCTTGCAGTCAATCGAGGAGTTCGAATCCATCGTGCTGCGCACCTCGCAAGGTAATGTGCTGCACTTGAGGGACGTAGCCGATGTAGAGTTGGGTGCACTCAGTTACAGCTTCTCCTCGCGCGCCGACGGCAAACCCGGTGTAGCATTCATCATCAACCAGGCGCCCGGCGCCAATGCTACGCAGGTCAATGCCGCTATCAATGATATCTACAAAGATCTGCAGAAGACGATGCCGGCAGGCCTCGAGTTCACGGTGCTGCAGACGAGTGATGACTTCCTCTATGCCGCTATCCATAACGTAGTGGAGACTCTGATCATAGCCATCATATTGGTTATTCTGGTGGTGTACTTCTTCTTGCAGAACTTCAAGGCGACACTGATCCCGTCGATCTCGATCATCGTGTCGCTACTCGGTACGTTTGCGGTGGTGAAGGTGGCAGGCTTCTCGCTGAACATATTGACGCTATTTGCCTTAGTGCTGGCCATCGGTACGGTGGTCGATGATGCTATCGTTGTCGTGGAGGCAGTGATGGCTAAGATGGAGAGCGGCTACACCTCGGCTTATAAGGCCACCAAAGACGCGATGAGCGAGGTGACGGTGGCCGTTATATCGTGTACGCTGGTGTTCATGGCGGTGTTCATACCTGTGACATTCATGCCCGGCACAAGCGGTACGTTCTTCACCCAGTTCGGTATAACGATCGCCAGCTCGGTGGGTCTGAGCTGTATATCGGCCTTGACCTTGTGCCCGGCACTCACGGCCGTCCTGTTCAGGCCGTCAGCCAACAGCACTCAGTCAGCTGACAGCTTTGGTGCGCGCGTCAAGAAAGCCTATGATGCTGCATACAATGCTATCCTGGGTAAGTACAAGAACGGCGTAAGTAAGTTCCTGCAGAAACCCGGTAAAGCGTGGATATGGTTGATCCTGGCAGCCGTGGCTATGGTGTTCTCGATGCGTGCTCTGCCTTCGGGACTTGTGCCGCAGGAAGATCAGGGCGTTATCCTCGTCGATGTGACCGCACCTGCCGGCTCGCCGCTCGTGGAGACCGACAAGATCATGGCGCAGGTGGAGGAGCATGTGCTCCGATTGGAGGAGGTGGAGAGTTACGCCAAGATCTCCGGTTTCGGACTATTGTCCGGTACGGGCGTGAGCTATGGTACACTGATCGTTCGCCTCAAGCCATGGGAGGAGCGCGAAGGAATGGAGCACTATATCGATATGGTGATGTACAAGTTGTATCTGAGTTGCGAGGATATCAAGGATGCACAAGTCTTTCCCTTCCAGATGCCGCAGATCCCGGGCTACGGTAACAGTAACGCCATCGACCTGCAGATGGAGGATCTTCAAGGTGGCGACATGACGCAGTTCAACGAGGTGACCAATACCTTCCTTGCCGAGCTGCAGAAGCGCCCTGAGGTGCAGATGGCTATGTCGCTGTACAGCGAGTCGTTCCCGAAGTTCAAGGTGGATGTGAATGCCACCCAGTGCGACCGTGCAGGTATATCGCCTGATGCCGTGCTCAACACCCTCGGCGCCTACTGCGGTAGTGCGTATATCAGCAACTTCAACCAGTACGGCAAGGTCTATCGTGTGATGGCCGGTGCTGCGCCGGAGTATCGACTCGATCCTAATTCGCTCAATAATATCTTTGTACGACTAAATGACCAAATCGTAAATGGTGAAATAGTAAGTGGTCAGATGGCACCTATCTCGCAGTTCGTCACCCTCACACCAGCCGTGGGATCAGCTTCGCAGAAGCGCTTCAACCTGTATCAGTCCATCGCTTGCTCCGTGCAGCCCAATGCCGGCTACAGCGAAGGCGATGTGCTACGCGTGATTGAAGAGGTGGCGAAGGATCACCTGCCTACCGGATACGGATACGAGTTTGGCGGTATGAGCCGTGAGCTGGAGGCTAACAGCAAGTCGAACATGACGGCACTGATCTACCTGGTATGTATCCTGCTCATCTACATGATCTTGGCTTCGCTGTATGAGTCGTTCTTCATCCCGCTGGCGGTGCTGCTAAGTGTGCCGTTCGGATTGATGGGCTCGTTTGCGCTGTCGCTACTCTGCGGTCAGGCTAACAACATCTACCTGCAGACCGGTGTGATCATGTTGATTGGTCTGCTGGCCAAGACGGCTATCCTGATCACCGAGTTCGCTGTAGAGAAACGCAAGCAAGGTATGGGTATAGTGGAAGCGGCTCTCGGCGCCTGCGAGGATCGCTTGCGTCCTATCCTGATGACCGTCGTGACGATGATCGCCGGTATGATACCGCTGATCATTGAAGGTGGCGCAGGCGCTAACGGTAACCGCGCATTGGCTATCGGTGTGACCGGAGGTATGGCAGTAGGTACACTGGCACTCGTGTTCGTTGTGCCGGCGTTCTATATCATCTTCCAGAAGCTGCACGAGAAGTTCCAAGCGGCGCCCGAAGAAGCATCGTCGGAATCACGGGATAACGGGATTACGGAATCACGAAATAAGGCGCCTATGATCCTCATAGTCCTGGCGATGAGTTCTGTGATGCTGAGTTCGTGCGGCATATTCAAGAAATACACGCCTCAGGAGCAAGCTCAACAGGATACGTTGGTCACCGCTGTAAGCGAAGCAGGGTGGAAGTCATATCTCCAGGACCCTATACTGCAAGGACATATTCAAACGGCGTTGGATCAGAATGTCGATTACCGTTCACGCCAGCTGTTGGTTAAGGAGGCAGACGCACGAGTCAGAGCTGCCAAACTGGGTTTCTTGCCCACCTTGGCTATCAGTCAGGCTCAGGTAGGCGTATCTGGCACAGTTACTCCGGGTAGCGGGGTGGCAGGACCAGTGCTGAGTTACCAAGTGCCTCTTGCACTTAACTGGGGTGGAGAAGGGTTCGGTACGCTCACTAACCGTAAGCGCCAGGCTGACGTGATGCGCGAGCAGGCCGAAGATAATCTGGCGGCAGCACATGCTAACCTCGTAGCTACGGTGGCCAGGGTCTATACGCAACTGCAACTGCTCGACTACCAGGCTGTCATCCTTGATAGCACCGAACTGATATGGCAACGCGTGCTCGAGGTACAACGCGTACTCGTTAAGAACGGACGAGCCTACTCGCCTTCCGTCGGACAGATGGAGGTGTCGCTGATCAATGTGCAGATCCAACGCATGCAACTCAAGGAGCAGATTCACCAGCTTGAGTTGACTATGTGCCGGCTTATGAACGAAGAGCCGCACGATATAGCGCGCTCACCGTGGACGAGTTACAGCTTTGATAAGTGGAAACTTGAGCCCATTCCCGCTGCGCAACTCAGTAATCGTGCCGATGTGCGGGCTGCCGAGCGAAACGTGGCTATAGCGTACTATCAGACGAACATGGCCAAGGCGGCGTTCTGCCCCGCACTATCGCTATCCGGAATACTCGGATGGACGAACAACGGAGGCGTAGTGGCTAACCCCGGACAACTGCTCATGAACGCTGTGTTAGGGTTGGTACAACCCATCTTTGCCGGAGGTAAACTGACAGCGAACCTGAAGATTGCCAAACTTGAACAAGAGGAGGCAACTAACCGCTACGTGGAGACCATGCTCAAGGCGGGCAGTGAAGTCAATGACGCCATCTTCCGCTGCCAAAGTGCTCAGGAGCAAGAAGCACTTTATCAACGGATGCTCGAAACTCAGCAGGAGTCGTACGACGGTACGTGCGAGCTGATGAAGAAAGGCAAAGCCTCCTATCTGGAGGTCCTTACCGCGCAAGAGAACCTGCTCAACGCTCAACTGGCCGACGTCACCAACCGCTACAACGGCTTGATCAGCCTCATCGACCTTTACGTTGCTCTTGGCGGTGCAACCCATTAAGGAATGTGGGTTGTATTAGCATTCATATCGGCACTGTGCCTGGGTGGCTATGATGTCAGCAAGAAGATTGCCCTACGCGACCATCGTGTGGTGGATGTGCTGACATTTAGTGTGCTGGTCAGTAGTCTAATTCTCAGCGTGCCGCTATTGCTGTCGCGCGTATGTCCTGAGTGCATGACAGAAACCGCGTTCTATGTGCCGCCTATGAATGCGCAGGCACATTTGCTGACGCTGCTTAAGTCGTGTATCGTGCTGAGTAGTTGGGTGTTTGCTTATATATCGCTCAAGCATCTGCCTATATCCGTTGTCAGTCCTATGCAGGCTACACGTCCCATGTGGACGCTGATAGGCGCCTTGCTCATCTTCGGTGAGCGACTTAATGCATGGCAGTGGGTGGGAGTCCTTCTGGCTGTGGGGAGCATCTTCGTATTCTCCTTCGGTGCGCGTGTATCCGTCCGACGAGCATCAGCCGCCTATAACAACAAGTACTATGTAGCTCTTATCCTGGCTATACTGATTGGCTCGTGTTCCGGCTTGTATGACAAGTTCATGATGCGCCACTACGACCATAACGCAGTTCAGGTGTATTACACGTTCTACCAGGCGGCAATGATGGTGGTGATTTGGATGATTAGCAGATTCAGATCAACGCAACCGATTCATGGCGAGAAAATAAGGTTAAAGAGCATTGCGCCGATCTTGCTCATCTCAGTATTCCTCGTTATCTCGGATAACGTATATATGCTTGCCTTGCGCGACCCTGATTCGCTGATAGCTGTGGTGAGCACCATCCGCCGCGGCGGTGCAGTGATCGGGTTTGCCTACGGACTGATCTATCTGCACGAAACCGATCCGCGGAAGAAGATAGCGTGCATGGCCGGCATCATGGCAGGGCTTATATGTCTGGCTTTAGGATCGCTGTAGGGGACCGAACGTCGTTGCCAAGAGTGGATTGAATAAATGTAAAAACCACAGTAATAATATGAAATTTATACGCAAAAGAACCATATTGCTGTGTTTAGTCCTCGTGCTGAACGCTTGGACAATGATGGCGCAAGATAGCTTGCGCACGATGGCACTACCCGAAGTAGTAGCCACCGGCACACGTAGCGAAACAGACCTCCGACTATTGCCAATGACCGTGAGTGTGGTCACTCACGAACAGCTGGAAGCCCGGCATGAAACAAATATCCTTCCTACCCTTACAGCCGAAGTACCCGGCCTGTTCGTCACACAACGTGGCGTGCTGGGCTACGGCGTGAGCACAGGCGGCAGCGGTGGCATCAAGGTGCGTGGTATAGGTGGCTCGCCCAACACCGGCATGCTCGTTCTGATCGACGGACTGCCACAGTACGCCGGCCTGTACGGACATCCCATTGCCGACAACTACCAGACGATGATGGCAGAGCGTGTGGAGGTCATCCGCGGACCGGCATCGCTGTTCTACGGCAGCAACGCGCTGGGAGGTGTAGTTAATATTGTCACGCGCCAACCGAAGAGCGACACTATCCTCACCGACATCCATCTTCGGGGAGGTATGTATTATACCCTCGATGCCGGCATCACCAACCAACTACGCAAGGGACGTTACAGCCATGCGGCAGGATTCAACTACTGCCGCACCAGCGGCCACCGTGAGAATATGGCATTCGATGAGTACAACGGCTTTCTGCGTCTGGGCTACGAACTGACCGACCACTGGCGTATAGATGCCATGGGCAATGTGGCGTACTTCAATTCGCAGAACCCCGGCACCACGGATGCGCCGCTGCAGGACAACACCATGCACATCCTGCGAGGCACAGCATCGCTCTCGGTGGAGAATAACTATGACCGCACATCCGGCGCTATTCGTTTGTACTATAGCGGCGGACATCACATCATCAACGATGGCTATGCAGCAGGCGGCACACCGCAGACCAAGCTTTACCACCACACCGACTTCATGACCGGCGTGTCGGCATATCAGTCCGTCGCGTTCTTCCGAGGCAACCGCACCACCTTCGGATTTGACTATCAGCACTTTGGTGGACACGCATGGAATGCGGCCATAGCTGACGGAGCAACAACTGACATCATAACTAAAGTTCAATACGAGTTGGCAGGATATATCGACTTCAGGCAACAGGTCGTGTCATGGTTCGCATTGGATGCCGGCATTCGTTTTGACTGGCACTCCCAAGCCGGCATGAACTACATCCCGCAGGGCGGACTGTCGTTCCTGCTGCCGAAAGACGCCGAGCTCAAAGCACTCGTAAGCCGAGGGTTCCGCAACCCTACGATTCGCGAACTGTATATGTACGGACCCGCCAATGACGAGTTGAAAGCCGAGAACATGATGAACTATGAGCTATCCTACCGACAGTTCCTGCTTGACAGGCGCATACGCATAGGCGCAAACATCTTCTACCTGCACGCCAAGAACATGATTGAGACACGCGTGGTGGACGGCCGCCCGCGTAACGTCAACACAGGCGAACTGCGTAACTGCGGCCTGGAAGCTGAGTTAGCCTGTAATATCATCCGGGGACTGTGGCTCAACACCAACTACAGTTACCTGCACATGGCCAATCGCACACTCGCAGCACCCGAACACAAACTCTACGTGGCGCTCAACTACCATCACGAACGCTTCCGTATAGGCACCGACCTTCAGTACATTCACGGACTATATACGGCTGTGGGGACTAACCCTGAACAACAGAACTTCGCCCTTTGGAACGCACATGCATCCTACCGCATCTGGCGAGGCTTATGGGCAAACATCAAAGCCGACAACCTGCTCGCACAACAGTACGAAATCAACAAGGGTTTCACCATGCCGCGCACCGTAGTCATGGGCGGCTTCAGTTGGACATTCTAAAAGAATGTGGCGACTTGTCATTATAGCATTTTCCTCCGATTTGTGCAAGCAATAGGTGCGTAAAGATACTAAAAAAACATCAATCTGACATTTTCTACGCAAAAAATTTGCAAATTTGCTATATTTTTTGTATATTTGTAGCCCTTTATAGATATAAGGGGCTTTTCTTGTAGAAAAGTGTCTGCTGTGCGCCCTTGTTTAGGGTAGCTGAAAAATGAACATTAACGATAAAATTAATAAGCTTATGAAATTTCAAGTATCGAGTACGCGGCTGTTCAACCAACTGCAAGCAGTGAGCCGTGTAATTGGAAGCAAGAACAGCCTTCCTATTCTTGACGATGTATTGTTCCGTTTGGAGGGCAACCAGCTTTCGCTGACCGCCTCTGACGGCGAGACTACTATCCGCACGCGCCTGGAGGTAGAGAACGCTGAGGGTGCAGGTATGGTAGCTTTTGGTGCAAAAATCCTTATTGAAACCTTCAAACAGTTCCCCGAAGTACCTCTGCAGTTTAAGATTGACGAGCAGAACTTCGGCATGACCATCTCCTCGCCCAACGGTGAATACTCCGTAGTAGGCGTGAACGGCGCCGAATATCCCGAAGTGCCGTTTGAGGCCGAGCAGGACAGCCACGCCCTGACGATCTCGTCGAGCCTGCTGTTGGATGCTATATCGAAGACTATTTTCTGCACAGCGGAGGATGAACTTCGTCCGGTGATGAATGGTATATTTTTCGACCTGACTCCTGAAAAGGCCACATTGGTTGCTACTGATGCTCACCGCCTGGTTCGCTACACAAACACTACGGTGCATGTCAACGAGCCGGCCAGCTTCATCCTGCCTAAGAAACCCGCCATGCTGCTCAAGAACGTGCTGCTTAAGGACGAGAGCGATGTTGATATCCGCTTCGGTGCACGCAATGTGCTGTTTACCTTTGGAAACACGGCTATTATCTGCCGTCTAATTGACGGTCGTTACCCGAACTACAACGCCGTTATTCCGCAGAACAACACGAACATCATGACTATTGACCGCCTGACCTTGTTGTCGGCTTGCAAGCGCGTGGCTGTGTTTGCCAACACCAGCACCGCTCTTATCCGCCTGGCTCTGGCTGAGAACAGCGTGACGATCTCCTCGCAGGATATCGACTTCTCGACGGCTGCCGAAGAGAAACTGGTGTGCTCGTATGGTGGCACCCCGATGGCCATCGGCTTCAAAGCACCGTTCTTGTGCGAGATTCTCGGAACGATTGAGTCTGAAGAGGTGCAACTGGAACTCGCAGATCCGGCACGTGCCGGCCTAATCTTGCCGAGCGAGGACAAAGAGAACGAGGAACTGCTCATGCTGCTCATGCCGATGCTGCTCAACGATTAGTTTTGTTTCTTTTTGGCATATTTGCTTTTTCCGTTCGGCCATTATGCACCACATAGTTGACGCCCAACTGCGTGCTATTTGCAGGGACCCCGAACTTCCCAAACGAGAAAAACCAAATCTGCTCAAGAATAATCCAAAACATGGCAATTAGCTTATGAAGCTTCAGTTAAACCGCCCGATCGTCTTCTTTGATTTGGAGACGACGGGCGTCAACATCGCCAAAGACAGAGTTGTTGAGCTGTCGTACTACAAGGTGTACCCCAATGGCACGAAGGAGGGAAAGACGTACCGGGTGCGTCCTACTATCATCGATGCTATGGGGTTGGAGACAACGATGCACATCCCCGAGCAGGCATCTGCCGTGCATGGCATATATGATGATGACGTCAAGGATTGTCCCACGTTCAACGAAATCGCCAATGAGGTGGCGGCTGTGTTTGAGGGCGCTGACATAGCAGGATATAACTCCAACCACTTTGATGTACCCCTGCTAGGCGAGGAGTTCCTGCGTGCCGGTGTGCAGTTTGACCTGACGAACAGGAAGATGATCGACGTATTTACCATCTTCACTCGTAAGGAACAGCGCACTCTGAGTGCAGCTTACGCGTTCTACTGCGGTAAAGACCTGACGGATGCACACTCTGCAGACGCGGACACAATGGCAACCTATGAGGTGCTTCTTGCACAAACAGAGCGCTATCCTGACCTGCCGACGGATGTTGACGGGCTGGCGCAATACTCCGCCCCCCCCCAACGATTTGCTGATTTGGCCGGCAAGTTGTCATACAACGACAAGGGCGATGTGGTATTTGCCTTCGGTAAGTACAAGGATGTGCCGGTGAGCGAAGTGCTCGTTAAGGACTCCGGATACTATGGCTGGATTATGCAAGGCGATTTCCCGCAATATACGAAGAATGTGATTGCGAACATCAAATTACAACAGAGATTAGCAACGGCAAAACGATAATCTTTTGAACGGAGAATTGCACATATTAGGTTGTGGTAGCGCTTTGCCGACGTTTCAGAACTCCCCTGCATGTCAGGTGTTGGAGCTCTGCGACAAGTCGTTTATGATTGACTGCGGCGAGGGAAGCCAAATATGGTTCCGTCGTATGGCGTTGAAGACGGCCAGGCTATACAACGTGTTCATCTCGCATCTGCATGGCGACCATTGCTTCGGCTTGATAGGGCTTATCTCTACCTTTGGTATGATGGGTAGGACTCAACCGCTGCATATATACGCGCCGGCAGATCTTGAACGATTGCTGCAACCTTGGCTCGACTACCACTGCGAAGGAATGTCGTATGAACTGATCTTCCATGTCATTAATCCTCGCAAGAGCGAAGTGATTTACGAAGACAGAACGGTCAGCGTAACAACCATCCCACTTAAGCACAAGGTACCCACCTGCGGATTCTTGTTTACCGAGCATCATCGGGATACGGAACCCATCAAGCGATACGCTTATTGCTCTGATACGTATTACACCGAGAGAATCGTCCCCGTCATTGAGGGAGTGCAAACTCTCTATCACGAAGCAACCTATATAGAGAAATATGCTGACCGCTGTCGAAGCACCATGCACTCCACAGCTACCGAAGCAGCAACGATAGCGCAGAAAGCCAACGTAGGGCAACTCATTATTGGACACTACTCCGCACGAGTGGATGATCACACCGAGTTCCTCATTGAGGCAAAAGCAGTATTCGATAACACCATCATGGCTGAAGAATGCCACACCTACACGATATGAAAGCATCAGTAGTATATATCTGTTCCAGTTGTGGGGCGAAAGCCTCGCAGATGCTTGGTCGTTGTCCGGTGTGCGGCGAGTGGGGTACGATGACTGAGGAGGTCGTGCAATCCGGTACACCGGCTAAAGGAGTGCGGCAGCGAAGCGGATCAACTGTGCAGAAGCTACAAGATGTATCTGTCCAGGAAGACCAGCGACTTGATATGCATTGTACTGAACTCAACCGTGTTCTTGGCGGAGGATTGGTTCCTGGTTCGCTGGTGTTGCTTGGCGGTGAGCCGGGCATTGGTAAATCGACATTGGCTCTACAGGTGCTCATGCAACTGGGCTCGGCTGTCACGCTCTACGCCAGTGGCGAGGAGTCGGTCAAACAAATCAAACTGCGCTCAGAACGTATATCAGGAACCCCTGAGAACTTGTACATCGTAGCCGAAACATCCTTGGAGAAAATTTTAGAACATGCCAAATCCCTCAAACCCGAACTGGTAGTAGTGGACTCTATTCAGACCATCGGCACGGAGGCTATAGAGGCGACCATCGGCTCACTATCGCAGGTAAGGGAGTGCGCAGCGCGCATCTTGCAGTTCGCCAAGGAGACCAACACGCCATTTATCATTGTTGGTCATATAACGAAAGAAGGCTCACTTGCAGGCCCCAAGGTGCTGGAGCATATTGTGGATACCGTTCTGCAGTTCGAGGGTGATCAGCACTACATGTACCGCGTACTGCGTGCGCAGAAGAACCGCTTTGGCTCAACCTCTGAGATAGGCATCTTTGAGATGCAGCAGGACGGTTTGCGTGAGGTGACCAACCCCTCGGAGTTGCTGCTGAGCTCTAATCGCGACGGATTATCCGGCATAGCTATTGCCGTAGCAGTAGAAGGTGTGCGCCCGTTGTTGATTGAGGTGCAAGCTTTGACATCATCGGCTGCCTATGGTACGCCACAGCGTTCATCAACCGGCTTTGACTCAAGGCGACTGAATATGCTGCTCGCCGTGCTGGAGAAGCGTATCGGCTTCAAACTGTTGCAGAAAGACGTGTTCCTGAACATTGCCGGTGGTCTGCGTGTCAACGACCCGGCAATAGATCTGGCGGTACTGGTTGCTGTTTTGTCGTCATCAATGGATATAGCCCTGCCCACGGACTGCTGTATGACAGGTGAGGTGGGACTGGCTGGCGAAATACGTCCCGTCAACCGCATTGACCAACGTATAGGCGAGGCGCGGAAGTTAGGTTTCAAACGAATTATTATCCCTGCCGGGCAGAAACATCAGCCTGTCATAGATATACAAGTGATAGAGGTAGCACGCGTCACCGACGCTGTACGTATGTTATTCAAGCAATGATTAAGCATTTCGGAGAATATTGGTTATTGATGGCACGGGTGTTTCGTATTCCTGACCGCCAACGAATGTTCTGGCAGCAATATAGCCGTGAACTGGAGAAGCAGGGATTACAGTCGTTGCCTATCGTGATTATCATCTCTCTGTTCATCGGTGCCATCTTGACCATTCAGGCAAAGATAAACACTGAAAATCCGCTACTTCCGACCTACACGGTCGGTCTACTGACGCGTGAGACGCTGCTGCTGGAGTTCTCCTCCACCATCCTCTGTCTCATCCTGGCAGGTAAGGTCGGTTCGAACATTGCTTCGGAGATTGGTACCATGCGCATCACCGAGCAGATTGATGCGATGGAGATCATGGGCGTCAATTCGGCCAATTATCTAATCCTGCCTAAGATCATGGCATTCATGACCATGATGCCCTTACTCGTCATCCTCTCCACTACGATTGGCTTGATTGGCGGTTGGGCAGTCGGACAATTCACCGATATTATTACGGTAGCTGACTACTTGATAGGCATACAGTACGCATTTAATCCCTACTATGTCTGGTACGGAATAATCAAATCTTTGTTCTTCGCCTTTGTTATCGCCTCGCTTTCTTCCTATTACGGCTATACCGCTCACGGCGGAGCACTTGAAGTGGGAAAAGCTTCCACGAATGCCGTTGTTAATTCAAATATTATAATCCTTCTGCTAGACCTAGTGTTGAGCCGTTTGCTACTATGATTGAATGTAAGGACATAGTTAAATCATTTGACGGCCGGTTGGTGCTTGATCATGTGAACGCCACTCTTCACGATGGCAAGGTTAACATGATTATCGGTCAGTCGGGAAGCGGTAAGACGGTGCTCCTGAAATCCTTGCTCGGTATACATGCTATTGATAGCGGACGCATAGAGTACGATGGCCGCAACTTACCGAACATGAAGGAAAAAGAGATACGAATGCTGCATCGTGAGGTTGGGGTGCTCTTTCAGGGTTCAGCGTTGTTTGACTCGCTGACCGTGATGGAGAATGTGCTCTTCCCCATGCAGATGTTCTCGCACATGACACTTGATGAGATGACCGAGCGTGCACACTTCTGCCTGAAACGCGTGCAGATAGCCGATCATGCACTGACACTCATGCCTTCGGAGATATCAGGTGGTATGCAGAAGCGCGTGGCTATCGCCCGCGCTATAGCACTCAATCCCAAGTACCTGTTCTGCGACGAGCCGAACTCGGGCTTGGATCCCCAGACCTCGCTGGTGATTGACAAACTTATTCAGGACATCACGCAGGAGTACAACATTTGCACCATTGTTAACACCCATGATATGAACTCCATCATGGAGGTGGGTGACAATATTATCTTCCTCAAGAACGGCATCAAGGAGTGGCAAGGCTCTCGGCAGGAGATCTTCCACTCGGACAACGAGGCGCTGAATAACTTCGTGTTCGCCTCGCAACTCTATCAACAGATTCGTCAAGTACACAAATAGACACAGATTATGAAAAAAATCGCACTGATAGTATTTGCTCTTGCAGGCTTTGCATTGGGCATGCAGGCACAACAGCCGGCACGTGTTCCTGCCCGTCACGGCGTAATCCCTCGCGAGCAGCCCAACGGTGACACGCTACACACCTATCTTCGTGGCGATGAGCACTGGCACGTAGCAATGACCGTTGACGGCTGGCAGATCTTGGAGGACAAGAAAGGCAAGTTATGTTATGCTACGCTCAAAACTCGTATAGTGGATGGCGAGAAAAAACAGGTGGCGGTCATCACACGCCGTACGGCACACGATGCAGCCAAGCGGAGCAGGTGCGAACAACGCTGGCTCGATAAACAAGGAATACAACTATTCAAAAAAGACTGATTATGCGCAAACTAACAACGATATTTCTACTCAGCTGTTCATTGCTGACCATGGCTCTTGTTCCGCCGCGTGATCCATCCAAGTGGGACGAGTGGCGGAAGTCTGTTTATAGCAGCCAGCAGTCTGACGCCAAACGCATGCCTGCAACAACACAATGGGTAGGAGATCCGACACCCATAGATACAGTTCTGGTAATCATGGCCAACTTCACCGACTACACGTTCGTCAGCTCTCGTGAAGATGTGGACTCGATGTTCAACGGACAGAACTGGACGAAGGATGATGCCAAGGGAAGTGTGCGGCAGTACTTCTATGACCAGTCGGCAGGACAGTATAACCCCTACTTCCGGGTCGTAGGCCCTGTGAATCTTCCCCAAGGCTATGCCTATTACGGTGCCGGAAAAAATGGTACTGCACGCCCGGGAGAGATGGTACTGACTGCATGCGACCTAGTGAAAGATCAGGTGGATTTCAGTCGCCTGGACAACGATAATGACGATTATGTTGATCTGGTGTTTGTCCTATTTGCAGGTTTTGGCGAAAATGATCCTCCGAAAGCAAGTGGATTGGTATCCAATTCCGACGATTTACCTTGGCCGCATTACTCCACTATCTCCAGCAGTAAGGAATTCAACGGTAAGAAAATAAGTGCTTACGAGATCAGCAACGAGTTGGATGGATGGTATTCTACCCAAACGAAGCATGTTGTGTCGGGCATCGGTGTGCTCTGTCATGAGTTCAGCCACGCACTCGGTTTACCTGACTTATATGAGACGAGCAAGCCCTATCACAACCAAAAGTTGTTAGGCGAATGGGACATAATGTGCAATGGTCCGTACAACGATGACATGCACTCGCCCGCTTCGTACTCGGCATATGAGCGATTCTTCATGGGGTGGCTCAAACCGAAGCTTATCACAGAAGCCGCCTACCTGGAGTTGGAGCCATTAACCGATAGCAACAAAGCGTACCTGATCACGGAGAGTGATGAGGACATTGAGGATGGTGCCCACCCCTATCCTACCGTGTTCTATCTGCTTGAGAACCGCCAGAGGAAAAGTTGGGACAGAGGAACTCCCGGCAAAGGATTGATGCTCACCCGCATCAACTACCGCAGTACATGGTGGTCGGGCAACACAGTAAATGCCAGTGCTAATAACATGGGTGTAGATATCATCGAAGCAGATGGATTAACTCCCATGTATGATGAGAATAACGATACTAATGGCTATTTTGGAAAACCCGGTGACTTGTTCCCGACAGGTGCAACTGAATACACGGGCATTAACGACCACGCCATTACAAATATCATCACAAATAATGGCATCATCCGCTTCAGTTTCCGCGGCGCAGAACCCATTGGCCCGACGACTGATATCACACCGGTAAATGCACAGCCAACTCACAAGATGATACGCAATGGACAGTTGTTCATTCATGTTAATGGATACACTTACACCATATTCGGCGTGCGGCAAGAGTAACATTACTCGACGAACATGAAGAAAATCATAGTATTTATATTGGTCTTCTGTACAATGGCGGTCGGTTTGTCGGCTAAGCCTGCGCGTCGTGATGCACTTACTCTAATCCAACCTGATGGTACCCGGCTAACGGCCTACCAGCATGGTGATGCTTTTTTCCATTACTATACGGATGTTCAAGGCAATATGCTTCAGCAATCGCCTGACGGGTACTATCGTGCAACTGCTATGCCCTCAGCAGAAGAACTGGAGGCGCGCTACATGAGTAATCCCCGACGTATAGCCCAGCAGCAAATGGTAGGCGGAGAGTTGAATCTTGCGCCACGTGGACTGATTATCCTGGTCAACTTCACCAACCTCGAGTTTAAGACAACGGCAGCGGAAATAGATTCGATGCTCAATGGTCAGAATTACACACGTCACTATTCATTTGTCAGCGATGGTCGTCGCAGAACCATCACTTCATCGGGAAGTGCACGGCAATATTTCCAAGATAATTCGTTCGGTCAGTACAACCCTGTGTTTGATGTAGTAGGACCTGTGACGCTGAGCCAATCTTATTCTTATTACGGTAAGAACAATGCAAGCGGTAATGATCAGCATGCCGATAGTATGATCAAAGAAGCATGCGAACTTGTGGACGACCAAGTAGATTTCGCCATTTATGACAACAATAACGATGGCAAGGTGGATTTTGTGTACGTACTATATGCCGGTTATGGTGAGGCGGATGGTGCAGGGGCGAATTATGTTTGGCCACATAACTTCAAGTTGTCCTACAGCCAGGAATGTACTGTTGATGGTAAGCTGGTGGATAACTACGCTTGCTCCAACGAGGTGGATTATGCGTCCAAACAACACGATGGAATAGGCACATTCTGCCATGAGTTTTCACATGTGTTGGGCTTACCTGACTTGTATGCAACTGAAAAGAATCTATTCCACAAGACTTTAGGTATGTGGGATATTCTTGATTATGGACCTTACAACAACGACGGCAACACTCCTCCATGTTACTCGGCGTACGAGCGCTTCTATGTGGGGTGGCTCAAGCCTACGGTCATCAATAAAGTCTGTGATGTGCAGTTGCCAGCCCTACACGAATCGAATGCAGTTGTGTTGTTGACGTCAAAAGGCACCCACAACCTGATGGGAGCATCGCCCAATCCCACAACATTCTACCTCTTAGAAAATCGTCAGCAGGAGGGGTGGGACAAATACCTTCCAGGACATGGATTACTTGTGACGAAGATTACATATAATCTATACCGCTGGATGAGTAATACAGTTAACAATTCTCCAAATTCCATGGGTGTTGATCTGATCGAGGCGGATGGCGAGGCTCCGAAATACAGTGCAAGCGATCCGTCGTCAATCGGATATTTTGGCAAAGCGGAAGATGCTTACCCTGCCGGTTCTACATCGTTCACAGCACTTGCTTCGTACCAGGTGACGGATATCCGAGAAAAGGATGGTGTGGTGTTCTTCCAAGTGAATGGTGGAGGAGAGACTATTGCGCTAGAGGTGGAGAACACTATTATACCGAATAATCCTACAGTGAGAAAGGTATTCCGAGACGGACAAATTCTAATCGAGCATAACGGCGTATGCTACGACTTGTTTGGTAATAAATACTGATATGAAACTTATCTCTTATAATGTTAACGGCATCCGCTCTGCGCTAAGTAAAGGACTATTGGATTGGCTGCAGACGGCTAATCCGGATGTGTTCTGCATACAGGAGAGCAAGGCGCAGCCCGAACAGATCGATGTAACCGCTTTTGCCGAACTGGGCTATACAAGTTATATCCACTCGGCAGAGAAGAAAGGTTATTCAGGCGTGTGTATCTTTAGCAAGCAACATGCAGACAAAGTGGTTGTCGGCATGAATAACGACCGCTATGATCGAGAGGGACGTGTACTTCGTGCAGACTTTGGCGAACTGACAGTCGTATGCGTGTATGTCCCTTCCGGTACGACAGGCGATGTTCGGCAAGAGTTCAAGATGGACTTTCTGGAGGTTTTTCTCAAGTGGTTGGGCGAGCTGCGCAAAGAGCGTCAGAATGTAATCATCTGTGGTGACTTCAATATATGCCACAAGCCTATTGACATCAATCATCCAGAGCGTCAGATTGGCGTATCAGGCTTCCTGCCTGAGGAACGAGAGTGGATGGATCGCTGGCAGGAGTCAGGATTGGTGGATACCTTCCGCGTATTCTGTCAAGCCCCCGAGATGTACAGTTGGTGGAGTTACCGTGCCGGCGCTCGAGCACACAATGCCGGCTGGCGTATCGACTACTTCTGGGTGAGCGAGTCGCTACGTGAACGGTTGCGTGATGCACGCATTCATAGCGAAGCAGTCCATAGCGACCATTGTCCGGTGTCGTTGGAAATAGAATAAGATTATGCAAACCTTACGAACTGAACATCTGTATAAAAAATACGGTAAACGTACCGTAGTTAATGATGTGAGTATCCATCTTGAGCAAGGTGAGATAGTCGGTCTGCTTGGCCCGAACGGGGCAGGCAAGACAACTACGTTCTACATGACCACGGGACTAGTCACAGCCAATAACGGAAAGATATTCCTTGATGATACGGATATCACGTCATACCCAATGTATAAACGTGCCAAACTCGGCATTGGCTATCTGCCTCAAGAGGCATCGGTATTCCGCAAGATGACAGTGGAGGACAATATACTCTCAGTGTTGGAGATGACTGATTTCAGCAAGGACTACCAACACGAAAAATTAGAGCAGTTAATAAAGGAGTTCAATCTGGAACATGTGCGCACGAACCTTGGTGACAGATTGTCCGGTGGTGAACGGCGTCGTACGGAAATTGCCCGCTGTTTGGCTATTGAGCCGAAGTTTGTGATGCTTGACGAGCCGTTTGCCGGTGTCGACCCGATTGCCGTACAGGAGATACAAGATGTAGTGTGGAAACTCAAGGACAAGAATATCGGCATCCTTATTACCGACCATAATGTGGACGAAACGCTGTCCATTACAGACCGGGCGTACCTGCTATTTGAGGGCAAGATACTCTTCCACGGCACACCTGAAGAACTTGCAGCCAATCCGATTGTGCGCAATAACTACCTCGGTCGCGACTTCGAGTTGAAACGCAAAACAAAAGCAGAGTAACCTAAATATATACTTCGTACGAGATTCTACATGAGGGAAATCTGTAAACATAGCCCGATAATGGCAGGCACATGCATTATGGTGTTTGCACTCATGTTGTACGGATGTCAGAAACCCGATTTTGAATTGGCTGTTCATGAATGTGCATCCATGCCTGTTGGGCGGGCTTGTGCTGCTGCGTTTGTAGTTAACGACAAGGCATATGTGTTTGGTGGTAGAGATAGTGTTGGTGCAACATGCAACGATCTGTGGCTGTACACTCCAAGTTCAAACTCCTGGGTATCAATAGGGGCCACACCGCTCAAGCCGCGTCTGCATCCAGCCGCATGTGTACATAATGGCAAAGTATATCTTGGGCTTGGATTTGATGGCAAGTACGGCAGGGACACATGCTACCATCGTGACTGGTGGGAATTCACACCATCCACGCAAACATGGCGGCAATTGGCAGATTATCCCAATAATTATACCGACCGTGCAACAGCATTTGCGGCCGACGGGGAATTGTACGTTGGCTATGGTTTTTTCTGGAATTACCGACGTGACATGTTCCGCTACAACATTGCAGACAATCGTTGGGATTCAATTGATGTGGAGGTGGCTTTTCATGGTTTTCCCACGCGCTCATTCGGAGGTACCGGATGTTCGTGCGGCAATAGGCATTTTATGGGCACAGGGTATTACCGCAGAAGTCTGAATTGGTGGGGAGAATTGGTGGATGGTTCGCATTGGGAACAACGTGCCGATGTGCCCGGACGTTCGCGCACGTTGGCAGCCTCAGCGGCAACAGAAAGGTATGTTTATTTGACCGGTGGTATTCATTATGGAGGTGTGAATACGAATGGCGAAGTGCTGCAAGACATCCGACGTTATGATCCGGAAAAAGACAAATGGCACTGGGTGGCAGTTATGCCGCAACGGTTATTAAATCATGTCTGTTTTGCTATTAAAGGTAAGGTTTATTGGGGATTAGGAGAAGATGATAATTGGCACGTAAGCAATAAACTCCACTGTATTGAGGAATAGATTGCTATATACTATAATAATGTTCGTGCTCTGCGCATGCGTACAGGCACGCGAGTTGAGCTGGAACTGGTGGCCGACAGGTATCCGTGAGGGGGTGTCAGCCAGTTGCGATACACTGCGCTATGATTTAGGAGTGAAAGCTGTTGCATCGAGCGGCAAGTATGCGCCGTTTTGGTTGCAAAGCAATACGAATGGCGATGTGAGTAGCAGTCCTTATAGCGCTAACCTATGTGTGGGAATATACAAGGATGCTGTGCATCCAGAGCGCTGGTGGGATTATGATTTTTCCATACAACTGACAGGGCGTGTGCAGTCTCCAATCCCTGAGAGCGCTTTTGCTATTCAGCAGCATACCGCAACTGGCTACTTCAATCAACTCTATGCTCACGTGCGCCTGTATCTATTTGATATTACTGTCGGCATAAAACCGCTCATCTATGAGACGCAGGATACTGCTCTAAGCATGGGGAGCATGGTTTTCTCCGGCAACAGCCAACCTCTTCCAAGAGTAACAATAGGCATAGACAAGTTCGTTCCGTTCCCCGGTTGCTATGGATATTTTGAATTGAAAGGAGGTCTGACGCATGCTTGGATGCCCGATAATGTGTACATGAAAGGCAGTTTCGTTCATCATAAGTTTGCTGCAGTCCGTCTTGGCGGCCGACTGCCGGTAAATGTCAGTTATGAGTTTCATCACGCTGCTCAATGGGGAGGAATCAGTCCGGAATATGGTGATATAGGTAGTGATTTTCGCTCGTTTGTCAACGTGCTGATGGCGCGCTCCGGAGGTGTGATGAGTAACGACCAATTGAATGCACAAGGCAACCACGTAGGGAGTCAGCAATTAGTGTTAACCGGTAAAGGTGAGGGGTGGCAACTGTATGCCTATTGGCAGAACTTCTTTGAAGATAACTTTGCGTTTCTCGGTAACGGGCAAAATATCGCGGATGGCCTGTGGGGTATAGGATTCAAGCAGACTCACTGGCCTTTCATTCAAGGCTTTACGTATGAGTTCATGAATACGACTGATCAGTCCGGCCCGTGGCACGACAGAGATGGTCTATGTTACGCCGGCTATGATAGCTATTACCGCAACGGTGTGTTTCGCAATGGGTGGAACTATTGGTATCGGTCAATGGGTACGCCATTTATCACCTCACCGCTATATAACAGCGATGGTACGATATACACACTCAATAGTCGCGTAATGGTTCATCACGTGGGTGTGAGAGGAGAAATATACGGTTTTCAGTACCGTGTGCTGGCAAGTCATGCTCGCAATTACGGAAACGATGTAACCAGTCGTGCTCTTACGAGTTACAATACAGCTCTGCTGCTCGAAGTTAGGAAACATGTGGAACAAGCGTGGGGACTGGACTTTGGGGTGCGGTTGGCAGGAGATTTCGGCACGCAATGGGGAAATCAGTTTGGCGCGCTGTTAACGATTAGCAAACAAGGAATCATCACTCAATGGTAAACGACCAAATTGTACATATTATTATGCCTGTCAAGGACTCGATGGAGACAGCTGAAGTAGCTATCCGTGCCATCGTGGCGAGCGGCTATACATTGACTGTTTATGATGACTATTCGTCTGCCAAAACAGCTGTCCGGTTGGATGAACTAAGCAAGGAACTAGGTGTTGACGTTGTACACATTAGCACCAAGATTGACCATCCATCACCCAATTACCGATGGGTACTGATCAATGCCCAACGTGAGTGCTTAAGCAGCAATAGGCATCTAGTAATAATTGAAAGTGATGTGATAGTTGGAAATTCGACAGTAGACTCGATGCTCTATCAAGTAAAGCCTAGGATTGGCCTGATTGCGGCAGCTACCAAGGACGATAAGGGAGTGGTGAATTTTCCATATGAGTATGCGCGGAATATTAAAGAGGATGGCATTTGTAAGAGGCGTTTCTCATTCTGCTGTACACTGCTGACCAATGAGTTTATGCATGCGTACGACTTTAATGAACTTGATCCGACGAAGAACTGGTATGATGTACACATCAGTCACATGGCACAGAAATTAGGGTTTGATAATATACTTCAAGTCAGCAATCTTGTACTACACAAGCCTCACTCCAGCCGTCCGTGGAAACATTTGAAATATTCGAATCCATTGCTATATTACTGGCGTAAACTGACGCAACGCCGAGATAGAATATGAAACCGCTTGTATCCGTCATAGTACCGTTATATAATGCCGCGCCATTCATCGGTGAGACTCTTGACAGTGTGCTGTCAAGTACTTATCGTCCTATTGAGGTGGTAGTGGTGGATGATGGTAGTGTGGACGATAGTTTGGCTGTTGCGCAAGTTATTGCCGGTCAGCATAAAGAGGTGCGCGTATTGCACCAAGCAAATGCAGGTGTGAGCGCAGCACGGAATCATGCTATACGTGAGGCTAAAGGAGAATATATTCTACCAGTTGATGCCGATGACAAGATAGGTGCGACATATATTGAACATGCCGTAGATGCGATGGGTGACAAGGTGAGGATTGTTGGGTGCAAGGCTGAGTTCTTTGGCGCACGGCAGGGTGAATGGCATCTGCCTGATTTTTCGCATGAACTGCTGGCACGTAAAAACATAATACATGTAAGCAGCCTTTTCCGTAAATCAGATTGGCAACTTGTCGGTGGCTTTTGCGAAGAGGATATTTATCGGGAGGACTGGGATTTCTGGCTTAGCCTAATGGAACTTGGAGGTGAGTATGTGCGGCTGAATGAAATAGGATTATTCTACCGCGTGCAAGCATCTTCGCGCCGCACGAAAGCCAAACAACAGAAACAAATAATAGTAGATGCTATCAACAGACGGCATTCGGCATATTTGGAGAAATATTTGGGTGGTCCGTTGCACCACCACCGTTCATGGTCAAAGTTCTTGAATCGTTTTCGTAGCGTCCGGCAGGAGGGGGAATGGAGTAAGTGGCTGGAAGGAGAAGTTATTTTCCATCGTCGTAATACATTGCGCCTAATTGGTGGTGTGGTTATCAAGCAGTTTGCCATCCCTAATCTTATGAGAGGTATTTGGTACGGATGGTTTAGCAAGAGTAAAGCGCGGCGCAGTTACGAGTATGCACTGCGGCTGAAAGGTTTGACACCTGAGCCTCTTGCTTATCGCGAGGTGTGTGTGTGTGGCATATTGCGCGAGAGCTGGTATGTTTGCCGGAAGTCGGAGTGCACCTACAGATTCAATGATTTGATTGGCGCGCCGCAATTCCTTCATCGGGACGAAATATTAACTGCCATCGGCAGGTTTACAGCTATCTTGCACCAGCGTGGCATATTGCATGGCGATTACTCGGGTGGAAATATTCTGTTTAATCAGGATGGTAGCAGGGTAGAAGTGATTGACCTGAATAGAGTGCATTTCTCCAAGCACCTCTCGCGCAGAAAGAGGTTGCAGAATTTCGAACGCCTGAATATCGACCGTGATGCGTTGCATATCATGGCTGAAGCATACGCACAGGAGATGAAAGAAGATGTTACATATGATGCCGAATATATCATCGCCCACCGATGGCGCAAACATGTAAAACAAGGGATAACGAACCTATGAATCAATACCGTGAAATAGTAGGGAAGGTCAACTACGGGCTTTTTCTTGTCGTAGTAGCTCTACTGCCATTTGAGCAATTGCTGCTACGCTATGCTTGCGTGATGTGGATAATAAGTTGGGGATTGGAAGGACGTTGGCTCAGTTGTCCTAAACACTGGCGCGAGAATAAGATGTTTATTCCGATTCTTTTGTTCGGTCTTTGGTACCTATTGCGTATAGTGTCGTGGTTCTGGGCAGCTGATTCAAATATGTGGGCTTGGCAACTGGAGCGGTATCTAACTTTTGGATTAATCATACCGGTTGGCATATGGGGAGTGAATAAACAATATGATTGGCGTGTAATCGGTAAGGTGCTCGTAGCCGGCTGTGTGATTGCTATTCCATTCTATGTGATAGTACTAACGACGATATACTATCATCCTGAACTAATCAGTAAATATCAATTGCGCGGAGAATGGTGTATGGATGCAGCCAACTGGTATTCATTCTTTGAGAGCAACATATCCCTTCTGAAGCACCGTTTATTCCTTTGTAGCGTAGAACTTTTTGGAGCAGTTGTAGCATATCAGTTATGGCGCAAGCGCTTGATTATACTTATTCCTTCACTGCTTGTTATGCTTGCATCTATACCGTTGACGGGCTCTCGGCAGTCTATTATAACTGCGGCTGCCATCATGGCAGTGGCGTTGGTATATGAATTGCCAAGTATTTACCGCTTGCGTTACGGGATAGGGATTCTGTTGTTGGGTATGGTGTTGGGAGTAGGAGTGCTGAAACTGCATCCGCGAATGCAGGATTTTGATTTTGGAGATTTACTTGAGATGCGCGAAATAAAGCCAGGCCATAATGTACGACTTAATATTTGGGCGGCAGCGTTGCAGACCCCCGATGACTATATAGATCATGGTTTAGGTGCCGGTCAGAGCGCGCAATATATGATAAAGAAATATAAGGAATTGGACATGAATTATTATGTCAATATGCAGTACAATGCCCACAATCAATATCTTGAGGAGGTTATTGAAATAGGCATTCCGGGATTACTGCTGTTCTTGCTGGCGTGGCTGTCTATTCCTATATGTGCGCGAAAAGATGGTGTTTACACAGCTCTACTCGTTACAACAATATATATGATGAACATGCTAACCGATTGTATGTTTGGAAGGTTTTGCGGAATAGCGTTGTGGGCCGTTGGTTTAGTATATATTAGCCTCCAATCAGAAAATTGTAGTTCCTGTGCTGTTTCGTCATAGAAATTGACGAGGGAGGTTTTCGCGTTATTTATCAAACAATCCGCGCAAATTAGGCCGTTTCCTTCCTGCCAGTTCGGCTAATAGTGGCTCTAATTGGAAGTGAACAATCATCTGTTGCTGGTGCTGCAGACGATAGCCATCGTAGTGCATATTCCAGGAGAAATAGAAATTGACAAAACTGCTACGATAAAGATATGCGAAAATATCTGTTCGATTGTAGATACGTGATTGGTAGAACGGATCACCCATGCACAGGAATGCATTACGTGGACGCAATGGCTGTAAATTATCACCATAATAGAAAGTATTCTTGACCCCTAGGAACCACCAATTAGCATATAATTCAATAATTAGACCGTGATTATGAAAACTCTCATTAACTTCGCGGTCACGCTGCCATCCAAAGATGTACCCAGCACGAATAGACAGACTATCCAGTGGTGTATATTGCGTCAGGTCAGCTCCTGCAAATGCGTGCAAATGAATATCGTCCATGACGAACTCATGATTTGGTGACGCAAACGAAGCCTTATGGTTAAGGTGTGCCAAGCCGCCTACCTGCAGCCATCGGTACTGAAGCTGACCGTTGAGAACCAGGCGGAACATCTCTCGTCGTTCCACCGTCTGTGCTCCTCGCCAGTCGCACATAAACTCCACAAATCCCCTGCCATCGCGGTAGGACATGTATGCGCCTTGAATATTAGGATGGTAGTAGGCAATCGAGTCATATAGTAGCCAGTCTGGCAAAGGCGTAATACGCTGCCGGTAAGGTATAGCTCCCATTGCTGCCGCAAAACCGCGATAGTCAAAGCGATAGTAGGCTATAGGATCAAATTGCACGTCACGCCAGTCGCCTCCCAGCCGTTGGGTGTAACTCACTCCGCCTGTCAGCACATGATGTCCACCTGCGCGGTCTGTTATGCGCACACCTACCTCCGGCGATAGGCGGAAATTAAGAATGGTTTGCGAATGTTGATATGGAGAGTTATACTCGCGATTATCAAAATACGTTGAAAAATCGATGTCATAATGAATGGCCACAGGTTGCGCTGCTATAGCTGTCTGCTTGGTCACAAAAGCAGAGTCTATAGGATGCTCGACCGATTCTTTGGCATAACGTCCCCAGAAGCCGAAGACTAATATGACGAGTATGTTCATCATTTTTTCAAAACATCGATGTTATATGCCAGCCCGACACGCAGTTGGTGGTAAGGATAATCCTTGATCCCCCATTGATACTGCACATAAGGCTCAAATCCTTGTATATGTCCTGCGGCGCGTACCTTGAGTGACATTGGGCGATCACCGTAGTTCTCCCAGCCAACATAGCCTCCCCATGTGGCTTGCAGCGAGATATACTGGTGCTTGATCTGTGCCTGCAAGCCGTACATAACAGCATCGTTCTGTCGTGCGTCGGCTGTCTGCCAGCATAGGAACCCTGTTGAACCTGCCAATCGCAACTCAATTGCGCCAATTATGAAAGACTGACCAATACTGGCATCGAAGAAATATCCGGGGGCATCGAAGTGGCGTAAGCGTTCGTACTGGCCACCGCTGGCCGTCTTCAAACCAAGACGGATGACTATTTGAGGAATATATTTTGCTTGTTCTGTTTTGAACCAGCTATTATGTAACACCTGTACATCCGTGGTCAAATATACGTCACCTGCTCCCCCGCCTTTGCCGTCGTACTGACTATACCACTCATATACGGGCATCCACACGCTTAAGTTCGCCCAGCGGGTAAATAGTGGCACGTGCACTCGAGCCAACAAATCTGCAGTAAGACTTTTGTCATATCCGAAATATGCATCGGCTGCCAGTTCGACACGTAGTTTGTCGTACGTTCTGCCGTCGTTCATGTCCTGTACCGGTAGCGCGTTAGGTCCAAAGAATTTAGGCGCTACTCCGGTAGGTGTGGAAGCATGTACCCACTGACCACATGCCAACAATAGGACTATTATGCATCCAAGCGTCCGTGACATTGCTTGTATTTCTTTCCGCTTCCGCAGGGGCAGGGATCGTTCGGACGAGGTTTCTTGTCCACATGCAGGGGCATTGGTCGTTGTTGCTCACGTGTATCACGTCCTGCAGCTGCGGCTTGGCCACTGCGTTGTGCAGCCTCAGCAGCCGCATCTTTCTGTGTGCGGTAACGACTATAGTCCTGACGTTGAGGTGCTTGTCCCTGACGGACGTTCTCCGGTGCCTCGGTGCGTATCTGTCCGCGCAGCAGAATGGCTATGGCGCGACGGTTGAAGTTGTCAAGCATGCCGCGGAAAATATTGAATGACTCGAGTTTGTAGATGAGCAGCGGGTCTTTCTGCTCATAGGAAGCGTTCTGAACAGACTGCTTCAGGTCGTCCAGTGCGCGGAGATGCTCTTTCCACTCGTCGTCGATGACATAGAGCAGGGTGCGCTTCTCAAACTCGCGGATGACCTCCTTGCTGTCGGTCTCGGCAGCGCGCTTGAGGTTGCAACTCACGTTATACACGTGACGTCCGTCGGTGATGGGTACGAGGATGTTCTCGTACATCTGTCCCTTGGTCTCATACACCTGCTTGATGACGGGGTTGGCTATCTGTGCCAGACGGTCCATCTTGCGCTTGAACTGATCCAATGCGGCCTGCGCCAGTTCGTCAGCGAGTGCAGCCTCTTTCTTACTGCGGAAGGTATCCTCATCAAATGGCACTTCCATTGCGAACACCTGCATCACGTCTTCCTGCAGTCCTTCGTAGTCAAGCATCGAGCGGTAGTTGGCGATAACGGCTTCGGCGGTGTCGTAGATCATGTTCGTGATGTCCACGCCTATGCGCTCACCCATCAGGGCGTGACGGCGCTTGGCGTAGATCACGTTACGTTGCTGGTTCATCACATCGTCGTACTCGATCAGGCGCTTACGGATGCCGAAGTTGTTCTCCTCAACCTTCTTTTGGGCGTTTTCGATCGACTTGCTAACCATTGAGTGCTCTATCATCTCGCCCTCTTGCATGCCAAGTCTATCCATCACGGAGGCTATACGCTCTGAACCGAACATACGCATCAGGTCGTCCTCCAGGCTGACGAAGAATACCGAACTACCCGGGTCTCCCTGACGTCCGGCACGACCGCGCAACTGACGGTCAACTCGGCGACTCTCATGGCGTTCGGTGCCTACGATAGCCAGACCGCCGGCTTCTTTCACCTCAGGCGTCAACTTGATATCCGTACCACGGCCGGCCATGTTGGTGGCTATGGTTACCACGCCCGAACGACCTGCCTCGGCAACAACCATCGCCTCCTGCTGGTGCAGCTTGGCGTTCAGTACGTTGTGCGGGATCTTGCGTAGCGAGAGCATACGTGACAGCAACTCGGATATCTCGACGCTGGTCGTACCCACCAGTACCGGACGACCTTGTGCTACCAAGTTGGTTATTTCGTCGATCACGGCGTTGTACTTCTCGCGTTTAGTCTTGTAGATGCGGTCGTTCATGTCCTGACGGGCAATAGGCTTGTTGGTCGGGATGACAACTACATCAAGTTTGTAGATATTCCAGAACTCCCCTGCCTCCGTCTCGGCCGTACCGGTCATACCAGCGAGCTTGCTGTACATACGGAAGTAGTTCTGCAGGGTGATGGTGGCAAAGGTCTGTGTGGCAGCCTCGACCTTCACGTTCTCCTTGGCTTCCACGGCCTGGTGCAAACCATCCGACCAGCGGCGGCCTTCCATAATACGGCCGGTCTGCTCGTCAACGATCTTCACCTCGTTGTTGTCAATGATATAATCCACATCCTTCTCAAACAGCGTGTATGCCTTGAGCAGCTGGTGGATGGTGTGCACGCGCTCGGACTTGATGCTGTAGTTCGTCAGGATGGCGTCTTTCTTCGCCTGCTTC
Organism: uncultured Bacteroidales bacterium; assembly: GCA_946403215.1. Classification (GTDB taxonomy): domain Bacteria; phylum Bacteroidota; class Bacteroidia; order Bacteroidales; family Paludibacteraceae; genus Colicola. Next base: position 40,866 of record CAMIZG010000007.1, read on the forward strand.
TCTTCGGCGGTGAGCGTCTCGTGCTCCAGCTCCGCCATCTCGCTGCCTACGTCGGGCAGCACGAAGAACTGCGGGTCGTCCATGTTGCCGGTCAGTGTGTCTATACCCTTGTCCGTCAGCTCAATGGTCTTGTTCTTCTCGTCAATTACGAAATAGAGCACGTCGGTGGCGATGTGCATGTTCTTCTCGTTCTCCTGCAGGTAGAACTCCTCGGTCTTTTGGAGACGCACCTTCACGCCCTGTTCGCTCAGGTACTTGATAAGCGCTTTCGACTTAGGCATACCCTTGAACGAGCGGAAGAGCGCCAGTTCGCCTTCCTCGCGCACCTTTTCGTCGGTGCTGTCCATCTTCTGCTTGGCTTCGGTGAGCATCTGTGTGGTCAGCTGGTTCTGCGTGCGTACGAGCATCTCCACGCGGTGCTTGTACTCGTCGTACATCTGGTTGTCACCCTTGGGCACCGGACCGCTGATGATAAGCGGCGTACGGGCGTCGTCAATCAGCACGGAGTCCACCTCATCGACGATGGCGTAGTTGTGACCGCGCTGCACGAGGTCCATCGGCGAGGTCGCCATGTTATCGCGCAGGTAGTCAAAACCGAACTCGTTGTTCGTACCGAACGTGATGTCGCAGGCATAGGCCTGACGGCGCTCGTCGCTGTTGGGTTTGTGCTTGTCGATGCAATCCACGCTCAGTCCGTGGAACATGTAGAGCGGTCCCATCCACTCGGAGTCACGCTTGGCCAGATAGTCGTTAACGGTCACTACGTGTACGCCCTCATGGGTCAAGGCGTTCAGGAACACCGGCAGGGTGGCTACCAGCGTCTTACCTTCACCGGTTGCCATCTCGGCAATCTTGCCCTGGTGGAGTACCACGCCGCCGAACAACTGAACGTCGTAATGAACCATATCCCAGGTCACCTCGTTGCCGCCTGCCATCCAGTGGTTGTGATAAACGGCCTTGTCGCCGTCGATCTCCACGAAGTCAAAGCGCGGACTGGCAGCCAGGTCGCGGTCCATCTGCGTGGCGGTTACAACGATGCTCTCGCTCCCGGCAAAACGCCGTGCGGTAGACTTGACGATGGCGAATGCCTCCGGCAGGAAATCCATCAGGATGACCTTGTACTGCTCCTTGATCTCTTTCTCGATGTCGTCTATCTGCTGATAGACCTTCTCGCGCTTGTCAATCTCCAGCGCCTCGATGGAGGCACGAAGTTCGGCAATCTTGGTTTTCTTGGGGGCTACTGCTGCGGCAATCTTGTCCATCAAAGCCTGCGAACGACTGCGCAGCTCGTCGTTCGACAACGCGTCTATCTCCGGATAAACGGCTTTGACCTGATCTACATACGGCTGTATCTCGCGCATGTCTTTCTGCGCCTTGTTGCCGAACAATTTGGTGATAAATTCAATAATATTCATTGCGCTATTTTTATTCGTTGTGATGTTTGTTCCCCAATTGGTGTTAATTTGTGTTTTGTGTTTAAGCGTATGGGGTGAGTACACAAAAAACATGCAAATATACAAAAATAATCTCACATTTGCAAATTTTTAGGCAAGTATTAGGCTTTTTTATGTCGAATATTGCAAAAACGTTTTTTTTCTCACCGTCGCGCGCACATACGATGCGCTGGAATTTGATAGAAACAAAAAAGACTCTTTAACAAGAGCCTTTTTTGCTACCAGATTTTTTGTGTTGCAACGTTGTGCAACTCATTTCAACGATAAAATCATAGTCGGGATAAGATGAACAGCCAGTCGGTTAGAAGAGGATAGCTTCGTCTTGCGGTTCGGCACTTTCAAACCCGCTGTTTTCACTTTCAAGATTTTCGTTTCGTTGCTGCTGGTACTCCTGTGGGCGGTACAGGATTTGGATGTTCTCGGCGATCACCTCTGTTTTGCTTCGGCGCTGACCGTCTTTGTCCCATGTACGCGTCTGCAGTTTACCCTCAACATACAATTTCATACCCTTTCGAATGTTACGTTCTGCCCACTCGGCCAGGTTACGCCAAAGCACAATTGCATGCCAATCCGTTTTGTCAGGCACTTGTGTGCCATTCTGCATTGTGTAACCTCTTTCAGTAGTTGCAAGGTTAAAATTTGCAATCGCTACACCACGATCTAAGTAACGTACATCAGGGTCTGAACCAACGTTGCCAATAAGGATAACTTTATTGATTGAAGACATAATAATGTAAATTAATTGAAAAATTTTGTGCAAAGTTACAAAAAAATTTGCATATTTGCAAAAAAAATCGTATCTTTGTACGTTTTTTTATGAAAAATATCTTTTCTTAATACGGAAACAATATGAAAAACATCGTTGCAACCCTCGTTTTAGCTTGTTTGGCCCTCATTAGTCTGCCTATGCAAGCGCAGAAAAATTCGCCGGAAGACAGTGCTCAGGATTACGTAGTTCGCTGTGTTGCGTTCTACAACCTTGAGAACTTGTTTGACACGATTCATGATTTCTATGTGCTGAATAATGGAGATACCATTCACAAGCGCGACTACGAGTATTTGCCCACCGGTGGTATGCACTGGTCGGGACTGAAATACCGCAACAAACTTAAGAACATGGCGTATGCTATTTCGCAGTTTGGTTTGGACAAGACACCTTTAGGCGCATCAATAATAGGCGTGTGCGAGGTCGAGAACATAGGCTGTCTGCAAGACCTGGCCAAAGAAATCGAGCATCAAACAGGTCGTAAGTATATTCCGATTCTTCTGGAAGGCCCCGACCGTCGCGGTGTAGATGTGGGCTACCTGTATGACCCGCGTTACTTCGTTCCTTCGGGTGATCCGCGTCCCTATACGCTGCAAGCTCACTACTCTGATGGTGGCAAGGTGTACAGCCGCTATCAATTGTTGCTGTCGGGCTATTTAAAAGACGAAAATGGCCAGCTTGTTCGTGACAAGCTTCACCTGATTGTTAACCACTGGCCGTCTCGTTACGGCGGCGAAGAATCTTCGCGTGCCACACGTGATACGGCAGCCATGTTGTGCAAGCATATTGCCGATTCATTGTACCTTAAGGATCCTCGCTCGAAAGTTATCATTATGGGTGACTTGAACGATGATCCGTTCAATCACTCTTGCGCTGAGATTCTTGCAGCGCGTAAGAAACGTGAGGAGGTGACTGAGCAAGGATTCTTCAACACCATGTGGCTGCATTTGGATCGTGGCGTCGGTACACTGATGTACAACGGTACTTGGGATTTATTTGATCAGATAATTATCAGCGAACCTCTGCTCAATGCACCTCATACGCGTACCGAATGGACGTATTGGAAATCTGAGGTGTTCAATAAATCCTTCCTCACTGTGCAGGAGGGCAAGGACAAAGGTGCTCCGCTGCGTACGCACAAGGGTGGCGTATGGCAGAATGGCTATGGTGACCACTATCCCACAATGATTTATCTGATTAAGAATAAATAATCTAAGATTTGCAAATAAATTAGGCCCTACGGGCTTAAAATGGTCTAATAATACGCGGTAATGGAAAAGGCAAGTGACAGATGTTCAATCACTCACCGCACAGACGCAATAAAGTTGCGCAACTACGGCAGAATTCTTCAAGATTTGGTAGCATATGCCACAACAATTAATGACGAACAGCAACGCCAAGCGGCTACTATATACATAGCTCGCTGCATGAGGCAAAAAAACCAAATCTGGAATAAAGACTTTGAGTCAGGAGTACAACGCCTGAAGGAGGATATACTCACTCTCTCTGAAGGCAAGTTATCCACCAGTTTCTCCGAGTTCGAAGAGGCTATGACGCATACAAATGCCCCCATAGACTACTCGACACGAAAGGAGCAACGTAGCAAGCAGCAGAAGAAACTAAAGAGATAACCCGCACTCTACATAAAACGGCACCGGTAGATGCCGTTTTATGATTAAACAAATTAAAACCACGTACTATGTTTATTATTGGAATTGCCGGTGGTACCGGCTCAGGAAAGACCACCGTTGTCCGCAAATTGACCGAACGACTCCCCAAAGGCGAGGTGGTAGTAATTCCGCAGGACTCCTACTACAAGGATAGTAGTCATGTGCCTGTCGAGGAGCGTCAGAACATCAACTTCGACCACCCCGATGCTTTTGACTGGCCACTCCTCGAGCAGCATATAGTTCGCCTAAAACAAGGCGAGGCCATCGAGCAGCCGATATATGACTATATTACATGTACACGTCAGCCTGAGACGATTCATATCGAGCCCAAGGAAATCATTATCGTCGAAGGTATTATGGCGCTTATCGACCAAGATCTGCGCAATCAGATGGATATAAAGATCTTCGTGGATGCCGACGGCGATGACCGGCTCATCCGCGTTATCAGTCGAGATATAGTTGAGCGCGGACGTACGGCGGAAGCAGTCATGGAGCGCTACCAACGTGTACTCAAACCGATGCATCAGCAATTCATTGAGCCGTGCAAGCGTTATGCTGATGTGATTATCCCGCAGGGCGGACATAACAATGCGGCCATCAACATGATGGTTAAGTTTATCAAGCAGGAGCTCCGCGAGCGGCAGAAACAAGAAGATAAAGCATAGAATGATGAAGCATATTTTCTCTTTTTTTCTGCTCACAGCAGTAGCTATTGTCTCCACGGCTCAGAACAGCATAGTAGGCGACTGGATGACTGTGGATGATGCCACGGGCGACAACTATTCTATTGTTCGCATTTACCAAGGTAGCGATGGACTGTATTACGGCAAGGTGGCCAAAATCCTGATGGGGCCGCAAGATGCCGTTTGCGTCAAGTGTGAAGGAGACGATCACAACAAGCCGTTGCAAGATCTGGTCATCATCCGAAGTATGCGTATGGAGAAAGGTGAACTGCGCGGTGGCAAGGTCCTAGACCCGAACAACGGTAAGTTCTACTATGGAAAAATATACCTCAAGAACGGTAAACTGGTGTTGAGGGGTTCGCTTGACAGGGCAGGTATTCTTGGTCGTAACCAAACGTGGTTGCCGGCACCTAATAAGTAACTCATAGGCTGCTCATCCGATAACTCGTGACCCGCTATCCCTTATATTTGGCTCCAATGGAGGACGTAACAGACCCGGCGTTCCGTCTGCTCTGCAAGCGTTTCGGAGCTGACAGGGTTTATACGGAGTTTGTCAATGCTGACGCTATTGTCCGCGATGTTGCATCTACAATGCGCAAACTCCGTATCAATGATGCTGAAAGGCCTGTAGCTATACAGATCTACGGTCGCGAACCCGAAGCGATGGCGGAGGCCGCGCGTATCGTTGAGCAGGCGAAGCCTGACATCATAGACATCAATTTCGGCTGTCCGGTCAAGAAGGTCGCCGGCAAGGGTGCAGGTGCAGGATTGTTGCGTGACGTGCCGAAGATGCTTGACATCACACGCGCTGTGGTTAACGCTGTGCATACGCCCGTAACGGTTAAGACGCGTCTTGGATGGGAGGATAAAATGCTCTACCTTGATGACGGCACGCCGTTCATTGTTGATCTGGCTGAGCGGCTGCAGGATTGTGGTATAAAGGAATTAGCCATTCACGGGCGCACGCGCTCACAGATGTACCGTGGTGAAGCGGACTGGACACTAATAGGCGCGGTGAAGCGCAATCCGCGGATACATATTCCCGTCATCGCCAATGGCGACATCACCACTCCCGAGCGCGCCAAACAATGCTTTGAGCAGTTCGATGTGGACGCGGTGATGATTGGTAGAGCAACATTCGGATGCCCGTGGATATTTGAAGATATACGCTGTTACTTGGAGGGACGTGAAGTACCCAAGCGCTCAATGCGATGGTGCATGGACGTACTCAAAGAACATGTGGAGCGCAGCATAGAATGGGTGGGGGATGAGCGCAAAGGCATCGTACACAGCCGCAGGCATTTTGCCGCCAGCCCCGTACTTAAAGGCTTGCCAGATTTCAGGCAGACACGTATCAGCCTGCTGCGGGCAGATACGAAACAGGAGGTCTTCGACATTATGGATACGATAGTGCGCGACTATGGGGATTAACCAGTTCATCGACAAGTACGCTCTCGCTCTATCTATGGTGATTGGTGCAGTCGGTTTTCAGTCTTTCAGACATCTGACACCGGCTCTACCTCCGCTCATCGGGCTGATGTTGTTCTTCACGTTCTGCAAGGTCAACCCCTTAGACCTGCGTTTGCATCGTTGGCATTGGCTGGTGCTCCTAACGCAATTGATGCTCACCGTAGTAGTATATTATGGTTCACTAACATTGTGTAAGCATTGTGGTGCAGGAACAGATGATACGGCTATTATCAGCGAGGGACTAATGATCTGCTTTTTGATGCCTACCGCCACAGCGGCACCGATCATTGCCGGTAAACTGGGGGGGAGCATACAGAACTTGACCACCTTCACCCTGCTCAGTAACATTGCTACAGCTATTGTTGTTCCAGCTTTCTTTCCTCTGGTGCATACTGAGGGACATTTGTCCTTCTGGGCAGAGATGTGGATCATCCTACGTCGTGTAGCGCCGCTACTGTTACTACCTTTTCTGGCTGCATGGGCACTACGCCTTGCGTATGACGGCTGGCAGCGGCACCAAGGGTCGGATAAGCGTTTCGTGCTTGCGCGCACGTGGGCGCAAGTACCTTTCTACCTGTGGGCAGGCACATTGATTATACTGATGGGTGATATTACATACAGCCTATTGCACGCGGATTTTAGTTGGTGGACGCTGGCGGTACTGATGGTGGGTTCGCTCTTGGCTTGCCTGATGCAGTACTATTTCGGGCGCTGGATAGGCTATCACTTCCCTGCTCCGAGCAAAGGCAAGGAGTATGAGGATATAGTTATTAACCCTGCGGCCGTTCCGACTACCATGGCAGGCGTAAGCCGCATTACAGCCGGGCAATCATTTGGGCAGAAAAACACCACCCTGGGTATATGGATGTGCCAGGCGTTTCTCAACCCGCTAAGCGCTATCGCTCCGGCAGCATATATCATTTGGCAGAACGCCTTTAATTCTGCGCAACTGTATAGAGCTGCATCAGTCAAAGAAAACACGTGATCATGCATCACGTACTATAGAATAAATGAAACAGATTCGTATCATAGCTCCTGCCGGAGCGTTGGACGCCGCCATCACAGAGCAGGCGGCTGTACGCTTGCGTGCCGAAGGGTTTAGCGTAGAACTTGCCCCGCATGCTTTAGGGCGTTGGGGACGCTTTGCCGCCACCCCCGAGGAGCGTACGGCAGATGCCGTGGATGCACTCACCGATACCAACGTAGGGCTGGTGCTATGCACCCGCGGAGGATACGGATTGCAGCAGATCATTGATAGTATAGAGCAAGGTGTGCGTGCGCGCGGATATAATGGGGCTGCTGTGTGCGGCTTTTCGGATGTCACCGAACTGCACCAGCTCATTGCCCGCTTGGGCGGTAAGTCGATACACGGAATAATGTGCAAGCCTATTGCCTCCCTGCCCGATGATGCTAAGCCATGGCTGGCCTTGAAGTACATATTACACGGTTGGCCGGTGGCGCATAGTATAACCCCTTCGCCACTGAGCAGGGAAGGATGTGTAACTGGGGTAGTGCGAGGCGGTAATATGGCAGTCTTATGTGGCTTGAGTGGTACACCTTACGACATAAGCCGCAGCATTGAGCAGGACAAGACACAGGGTAAACGCACTATTCTGTTCATTGAAGATGTGGGCGAGCATCACTATAAGATCGACCGGATGATCCATCAGTTGCGATTGAGCGGTGTGCTGAGGAATATTGGCGGACTCATTGTCGGGCAGTTTGCCGACTGCGATGATGACCCCGAAATGAGTTGCTCCTTGCAGGAGAGCATAGCTGCTAGTGTTAAGGAGTATGATTATCCTGTGCTGTTCGGTTTTCCGGCAGGACATGTGGCAGAGAACATGCCATTGCTGTTTGGGTGGGAGACGACACTTACGGTCACAAAAAAAGCAGGTCAACTGACCTGCTCCGCGCTCCCTCTAGGACTTGAACCTAGGACCCCCTGATTAACAGTCAGATGCTCTAACCGACTGAGCTAAGGAAGCAACAATTTTGCTCAAAGCGGCTGCAAAGGTACAACATTTTTTTGACAAATGCAAACTTTTTGCCCGAAAAAATGTTCTAAATAGTAAAAAACATAACATTTTGTAATATATGAAACGCATATTAGGGTTAGGAAATGCACTTACCGACATGTTGATGCAGGTATCGGAAGATGATCTGCGCGAGCTCAACTTGCCTAAGGGAAGTATGAACCTTATCTCGATGGAGCAGGCGCAAATGATTCAAATGCGTTTTGCGTCTGTCCGCAAGCACATGGTTGCAGGCGGTTCGGCGGCAAACGCTATATCGACCATCGCAGCTCTTGGCGGTAAGGCGGCCTTCATCGGCAAGATTGGTGCGGATGAAGTGGGCGTGTTCTACCGTGATGACCTGGTTAAGAACGGCGTCAAGCCCTTGCTGCTCACACATCCCAAACTGATGTCGGGCTGTTCTATCGTGCTTATCACTCCTGACGGAGAACGTACGTTTGCCACCTATCTGGGTGCATCGGCCGAGATGCAGGCGGATGATATCAATAAGGAGGCCTTCATCGGCTACGACATATTCCACATTGAGGGATATATGGTTCAGAACCATGCGCTTATCGAAAAGGCTATCCGTCTGGCTAAGGAAAGCGGTTGCATGGTAAGCCTTGACCTTGCGTCCTACAATGTGGTTAATGAGAACCACTATTTCCTCAAGGAACTGATCCGTCAGTACGTAGATATCGTTTTTGCCAACGAGGACGAGAGTTTTGCCTATACACACCTTAATCCCGAAGAGTCGGTGGCGAAGATGGCGGGCGAGGTGGATATAGCAGTGGTGAAGGTTGGCAAACGCGGTTCGTATGTACAACAAGGCGACCAACGCTACCATATAGGCGCCATCACTACCGCGTGTACTGACTCAACGGGTGCCGGCGACCTTTATGCCGGAGGATTCTTGCACGCGCTGGCTGACGGCTTTGACATCCATAAGTGTGGCGAGATAGGCACCATAGCCGCCGGACGAGTAGTTGAAGTCATCGGCACCAAACTATCAGATGAGAACTGGGATGAGATACGACGCATCTGCGCACTCTATCGCGGATTCATGATGAAATATACTATCTAATTAACAGTATAAATCGTGCCCTTTAGGGCTAAGAAGTATACGATATGAAGTATTTATATTGCATTTGGCAGTACCTGATAGCCTTGCCTATCTTTATGCTGATAACGATGTTTACCGCTATCACTACCATTATCTTCCAGCACTGGCGTAATAGCTGGTGGTTGCATGGGATACAGGCATTCTGGTCGCGGTCGTTCTTCTACCTGTTGTTCCTGCCTGTACGCGTTACGGGACTGGAGAACATTGACAGCCACACCTCGTACGTGTTCGTGGCCAACCATCAATCCATGGCAGACGTGTTCCTTATATACGGCTGGCTGCCCGTTATCTTCAAGTGGCTGATGAAAGCCGAACTCAGGAAGGTGCCGTTCATCGGTTCGGGGTGCAAGGCAGCCGGGCACATCTTCGTCAAGCGCGGCAACACGGCTGCAGCTGTTCAGTCACTCAAGGAGGCGGAGCGTGTGTTACACGATGGTGTTTGCACCGTTATCTTCCCCGAAGGAACACGCTCGGCTGACGGCCAGGTCGGTCGTTTTAAACGCGGTGCACTGCAGATCGCTTTGGATCTGAAGTTGCCTATAGTGCCGATCTCTCTATCCGGCTGCTATGAGGTAATGAACCGCCATGAGTTCCATGCTAACTACCACCCCGTGCATATGCATGTGGGTAAACCGATAGATATATCCACATTAGCCGATGAAGATATCCCCACGGCTATTGAGCAATTGCGAGAGGCAGTAATCCAAGGAATGGATTAGTACATGATTGGTGTTTTTGATAGCGGATACGGCGGTCTGACTATACTGAAACAGATTCGTCAGCAGTTGCCTGAGTACGACTACTTGTACCTCGGTGATAATGCCCGTGCGCCGTATGGTACGCGCTCGTTTGAGTGTATCTATCATTACACGCTCGAGTCCGTCCGCTACATGCTCAGCCGCGGATGCACACTTATTATCCTTGCGTGCAACACTGCCTCTGCCAAAGCGCTGCGCACCATTCAGCAGAACGATTTGCCAATAATAAATGATAAATTGGTAAATGACAAAATGGTAAATGTTTTGGGTGTGATTCGCCCGACGGTTGAGGTTGTTCCTTCGCTCACCAGTACTAAGCATGTAGGTGTGTTGGCTACACCGGGCACTGTGGTGTCGGATAGTTATCGCATTGAACTGTTGAAACAAGACAGCGGCCTGATTGTCACGCAGCAAGCTTGCCCGATGTGGGTGCCGCTCATTGAGGCGGGAGAGCACACGACAGAGGGGGCACGGTTCTTCATCCGCAAATATGTACGGCAGATTATGGCGAGCGACCCGCTGATTGACACGCTCCTGCTCGGATGCACCCATTATCCGCTTATCCAATCGCTGATTGACGAGGAGCTTGCGCTGGTTAGCTACCATCCTTGCCGCACCATTGCGCAAGGAAGCATCGTTGCCAGGAGTCTTAAGGATTATCTACGTCGCCATCCGGAATACGAATCGCAACTACAAAAAGGTGGTGAGTGTCACTTCCTTACCACCGATTCAGCCACACGCTTCGGCGAAGCCGCCACTCTGTTCCTGGGCGAGCCTGTCCGTGCTGAGCACGTGGAGTATGGTAAGTGATTATTTGCCGGTTTGCACTCCTCCTATGTATCAAGGGATCTACAGAACATAAATAGCGGACACTTTAGCGTCCGTTTCTAGTTATTGCCCTCTAATATGCCGCTTTTTCGTCAAATCAGATGAAAAGGGCACTTTTTTCGTCTTTTTCTCAAAAATCTACATTCTGCATTTGCAAATTTCAAAAATTTTTTGTATCTTTGCATCCGTATTCAGCCCACGCTGTGGAGTCCCCGACGCAAACCAATAAAATGATTGCGGTGGATGGAGAAAGCAGTTGACTTCTGCTTTCGAACAGGCGGAATAGCGGGGAGCGTCATTCCGCCATAGAACAAGCGGAGGCACGCGTCGCTTTTATGCCGTTGACGGCATCCGATGCGACCGCGTTGCTGAACGCGATGTGGGAGGGATACGGACATATAAACGGCGTCTTAAGCGCTTTGTTTTGGCTGGTTAGAATCTCGCAAATTCATCAACTTTTACCCAAAACATCGCAGCACAAGATGCTCATTGGTATGTAATCAATGTACGCGCATAGTGCGCGCATTTATGCATACGGCGTGGGCTTCAGTGTTGTTGTTTGGATGAAAGGGCAATGCGAGAGCCTTAACCAGCGGAACAGCAAGATTGCAGTCCCGCTTTTATTTATATAAGCGGGAGAAAATCGTTCAAGCGAAGCGAGATAAGAACACTATCAAGGATCCGCTTTTTCTATGTATATTATGATTATTAGGCATTCAAAATCACGGGATATATACGCAGTATATATAAGGTGCAATGGGATGCGATATACCCTCGAGATAGTCTCGACATAGCACCGACTCGATTCTCTCTCGTTAGTGTCTCGTCAGTCTGATTTGGATAAGATAGATATAGAAACAAACTAAAATATAACGGAGAATGCCGAAAATCCCATAAAGAGTAGGCGAAAGAATAAATTTTAAGTATTATGATTCAATCAGTTGACAAATTAGATTACATGGAGCGTTTGTTTGCTGCGCTTCATGCAAAACGAACAGAATTGTATGTCATAACAGGAATATGGCATCGACTTAATCGTACAGACGTAAAGTTCGTTATTCAACAGCCAGTATTTTTTCCATCGGGCAATTATGCTTTAGCCGACTTGTATCTTCCCCAATTAAATCTTTGGATAGAAATCAATGAACTGCCTCACAAAGCAAAAAAGGCAGCTGATGATAAGCGAAATATGGATATACAAATAACAACGAAAGGCGAACAGCACATCATATATCAATACGATTCTACCGGGAGTTCTGATTTTGACATTGATGATTTGAATTATCAAATAGATCTGATTGTGGCTCATATTCGACTTAAAATAGCTAAGTTAGGAGAGAATTTTATTCCCTGGGATGATAACTATGCTATTAGAAAGAAGCATTTATGCAAAAAGGAATATCTGACATTCAAGTCTATTGATCAGATTGCAAAGATTTTCAATGCCCCCATACGTAAGAGAGGTTTCCTTAGACCTGGCGGTTTTGCGTTAAATGACGGATATGTAGTTTGGACTCCCAATACTAATAATACTACTTGGAAAAATGTGCTTAACAATACAGAAGATGAAATTATAGAATACAAGATAGCTAAAGCTACAGGAGGAGTTGATAGAGCCGCAACACAAACGGGATTCGACCAAGCGGAAGAAAGAATAGTCTTCTGCAAATACAAAGATTTCCTTGGAAACAAGGACTATAAATTTATCGGTGTTTTTGCGTTTGACGGATTTGATGCCAATGGAGCACGAAAATGGAAAAAGATAAGCGACTGCATAGATATTATGAACTTAATATATTGATTATTATGAAAAAGAAACTATTTACCCTATTGCTCGCTGTAGCAGCAAGCGTAGGAACAATTATCGCTGACGGCACAAAAATCGGCGACTTGTATTACAACCTCGATGCTGACAACCTGACGGCGGAAGTTACTTATCAAGCCGAACAGTCATCGAGCAACTACAGCGGTTTGACTTCTGCCAATATCCCTTCGTCGGTGACGTACAACAGCCAAACGTACAGCGTTACAAGCATTGGAGATAAGGCTTTCTATTATTGCAGCAGTCTGACCTCTGTAACGATTCCCAATAGCGTTACAAGCATTGGATTTTGTGCTTTCCAAAATTGCAGCGGTTTGACCAAGGTTAATATAACCGATATCGCCGCATGGTGTAATATCGCGTTTGGTGGCAGTACCGCTGCTAATCCGTTGTATTATGCTAAGCATTTATTCGTCAATGATGTTGAAGTAACCGAATTGGTTATACCTAATGGTGTCACAAGCATTGGGCAATATGCATTCTATTATTGCAGCGGTTTGACTTCTGTGACGATCCCGAATAGCGTTACAAGCATTGGACATTATGCTTTCCAAAATTGCAGCAGTTTGACTTCGATGACGATTCCGAATAGCGTCACAAGCATTGGAAATCGTGCTTTCGAGAATTGCAGCAGCTTGACCTCTTTGAAGATTGGCAATGGCGTCACAAGCATTGGAGATTATGCTTTCTCTGGTTGCACTGGTTTGACCTCTTTGACCATTCCCAATAGCGTCACAAGTATTGGAAATAATGCTTTCCGTGATTGCAGCGGTTTGACCTCTGTGACGATTGGCAATAGTGTCACCAGCATTGATGTGGGCGCTTTCAATAATTGCAGCGGTTTGACAAAGGTTAATATAACCGATATCGCGGCATGGTGTAATATTGCGTTTGTTAATGGTCCTTCAAATCCGTTGTATAATGCCAAACATCTATTCGTCAATGATGTTGAAGTAACCGAGTTGACTATCCCCAATAGCGTCACAAGCATTGGAAATCGTGCTTTCGAGGGGTGCAGCAGTTTGACTTCTGTGACGATCCCGAATAGCGTTACAAGCATTGGACAATATGCTTTCCGTGATTGCAGCGGTTTGACTTCTGTGACGATCCCCAATAGCGTTACAAGCATTGATGTGGGCGCTTTCAATAATTGCAGCGGTTTGACTTCTGTGACGATCCCGAATAGCGTTACAAGCATTGGACATTATGCTTTCCAAAATTGCAGCGGTTTGACTTCTGTGACGATCCCCAATAGCGTTACAAGCATTGGAAATATTGCTTTCCGGTATGTAAACAACATAATCTATTCCGGCGAGGCTACCGGCTCACCGTGGGGCGCAAAGTGTGTCAACGGATATGTTGATGGCTATCTTGTATATAGCGATGCAACAAAAACAATTCTGCTTGGTTGTTCCGCTGCAGCTACAGGCGAGATTGTTATCCCCAATAGCGTTACAAGCATTGGGCAATATGCTTTCCAAAATTGCAGCAGTTTGACTTCGATGACGATTCCGAATAGCGTCACAAGCATTGGAAATCGTGCTTTCGAGAATTGCAGCAGTTTGACTGACATTTATGTATGTGGGGATTTGGAGCGATTCCTACAATTGTTGAATAATGACGACAGAATCAAAGTCGGAATGCCCTATTCCATTACAATTAACGCGGAACATGGAAATGTCTCTTATCCTCAAACGATGTGTGATGACATGTCGTTAACCGCAACTCCGGAATATGGTTACCACTTCGTCAAATGGTCGGACGGCAATATCGCTAACCCGCGAGCAATCGAACTGACACGCGATACAACATTTACCGCTCTCTTTGCACCTAATCAGTACACGCTCAGTCTGCAATGCGATGGCAGCCAAGGTGTAGTTGAAGGTGCAGGTGTATTTGACTACCTTGCACAAGTACAGATATCAGCAACACCTGCGTACGGCTATCATTTCACGTCCTGGAGTGACGGAAACACGGCTAACCCCCGCACAATTACCATCGCAAAAGACGTTACACTGACCGTCAACTTTGCTCCCAACATCTACAAACTCAATGTCTCCTGCAATGCCGAGCAAGGAAGCGTAACAGGAAGCGGCTCGTACACTTATCTCTCTAACCGCGCCATAGAAGCCATCCCGAGTTATGGTTATCATTTTGCGCAGTGGAATGATGGCAATACCAATAACCCGCGAACCTTTGAACTGACACGCGACACGACGTTTACCGCTCAGTTTGC